>JBAXIZ010000012.1:0-10508 GCA_037138095.1 bacterium | reverse complement strand
GTCAATAGGAATTTTTGTCTATAATTTGTTATAATAGTAAGTAATATTATGGCTAAAAAAGAAGATACTAAAGGAAAAAAAGATACTTATGGAGCGGATGCTATTCAGGTCCTAGAAGGGCTTGAACCGGTGCGTAAGCGCCCTGGAATGTATATTGGTACAACTGGTCCAGATGGTTTCCACCACCTTATTACAGAAATTTTCGACAACTCACGCGATGAGGCGATGGGCGGATTTGCAAATCATATTGAAGTGGCTTTTCTTCCCGACAATCATATTCGTGTAGTAGATAACGGCCGAGGTATTCCTGTTGATATTCATTCAAAAACAAAAGTTTCTGCACTTGAAACAATTATGACAACTCTTCATGCTGGAGGAAAGTTTGGTGAGGGTGGGGGATATAAAGTTTCCGGAGGTCTTCACGGTGTGGGTGCATCAGTAGTGAATGCACTTTCGAGCTATACACAAGTTTTGGTTCATAAAGACAAAGGTGTGTACATGCAGGAATATTCTCGTGGAAAGAAAAAATCAGCAGTTAAGAAAATTGATAAAACAGATGAGCATGGAACAATTGTTACATTTCAACCCGACGAAGAAATTTTTGGTAAACAAAGTTTTGAATTTAGTCGAATAGTTGGTCATATGCGCCAGCAGGCATATCTTGTGAAAGGTCTTCGCATTACTGTCATAGATGCAATGGATTATAAAGAAAAGATTGATCTTGCAGATGTATTTTATTTGAAAGATTTAGGACTCGAAGTTCCATCACAAACATTTTATTTCGAAGGAGGTTTGCTTTCTCTTGTTAAATTTTATAATCAACTTCAAAAGCCGATACATTCAAATGTTTTCTATGTAGAGAAAGGAGCAGAGGGTGTTGAGTCGGTAGAAATTTCTTTACAGTATGTAGATGATATTTCATCCAACATAATGTGTTTTGCAAACAATATTCATACACCAGAAGGAGGAACACATCTTACAGGATTTAAAACTGCTCTTACTCGTATAGTAAATACTTACGCTCGAAAAACAAATATTATAAAAGAAGCCGACGACAACTTTACCGGAGATGACGTGCTTGAAGGTTTGACCGCCGTGGTTTCTGTGAAGCTTCGTGAAATTCAATTTGAAGGGCAGACAAAAGCAAAGCTTGGATCCACAGAGGCACAGGGTGCAGTGGCTTCTGTTTTCGGTGATGCTTTCTCAATGTTTTTGGAAGAGCACCCAGATGATGCAAAATCTATTGTAAACAAATCTATCCTTGCTCTTCGAGCTAGAAAGGCGGCCAAGGCAGCAAAAGACTCAGTGCTAAGAAAGGGAGCTCTTGAAGGAATGACTTTGCCGGGCAAGCTTGCAGACTGTCAAACAAAAGACGCTTCTGAATCTGAATTATTTATTGTAGAGGGAGATTCCGCTGGAGGTACAGCAAAGACAGGGCGCGACAGACGTATTCAGGCCATACTTCCGCTTCGAGGAAAAATATTGAATGTGGAAAGAGCGCGACTCGATAAAATGCTTGGCTCTGAACAGGTGAAAAATCTTGTGGTGGCACTAGGTGCGGCTATTGGAGATACATTTGATATTAGTAAATTAAGATATCATAAAGTAATTATCGCAACTGATGCCGATGTGGACGGTGCGCACATTCGTACACTTCTTCTCACATTGTTCTTTAGATATTTCCGCCCACTTGTTGATCTTGGACATATTTATATTGCACAGTCACCTTTGTATAAAATTAAAAAAGGAAAAGAAGTTTCGTATTTTTACAATGATGAGGATAAAAATAAATATTTAGAAAAAGAAGGTTTGAATCCTGAAGAAGTTGAACCTGTCGAAGAGGGGGAGTCAATTCCTGAAGAAGCTGAAATTACAGAAGAGGAAGAAAATGAAGGTTCAGGGAGAAATTCAAAAGTTAAAGCTTCAAAAATTCACGTTCAACGATACAAAGGTCTCGGAGAAATGAACGCCGAAGAACTTTGGGAAACTACAATGGATCCCGCTCGACGAATTTTGAAACAAGTAACTGTTGACGACGCTGCAGATGCAAATATTGTATTTGATATGCTCATGGGGACAGATGTCCCGGCAAGAAAATCATTTATTCAATCAAATGCGAAGTTAGCGAACTTGGATGTGTAGACATAGGCTCTAGCAATTAGGCTCTAGGCTCTAGCTTTTCTGTCATCCTTGCGAATGCGAGGATCCATGTTGATTTTCAAATTCGAAATCCGAAGCACGAAATCCGAAACAAATCCTAAATAATAAATTCAAAATATTAAACAAATGCAAAACCTTGAAGGAAAATTTGTACAAGAAAAGAAATCAGAAGTAATTAAAATACCAAAAGCTGAAATAGTTTTGGATCAGCCACGGCAGGAAGAAAGTGCGGATATTTTTAAACAAACTGAAAATATTCAAAGGAAAATTTCAGATGAGAATAAGATTGAAGAGGTTAGAGAGCAACTAGGTCTAGAAAATAAAAATGAACAAATTCAATCTTTTATAAGTGAACTCCCTAATAAAGATGGGTTTATTGACTTTAGTCAGTTCAAAAAAATAGGGCAGGGTGGTACTCACGATGTTTATATTTACCCTGGAAACACAGGATTTGTAATTAAATTAAATAGGGCAGTTTTAGAAAAGACAAGTGGTCTTGGACAGGGGGAATTATCTCCAGAAATGAGAAAAATGGCAGATCAATTTGTCGAAGGCGAAAATTTCAAAAATGAACAACTTTATAAAAGTTTTGGGCGAGGACATTGCTTGAGTGAAAAAGTGTTAATACAAAAGATAAGTATTGAACAAGACGGAATTATAAAAAATATTGAAGGTGTAATTTCTATACAAGAAGCTAGTGAAATTTTCAAAGACCAAAATAAAAAAGATTTTAGTACTACCTATGCTGAACAAGATTCATCCGTTGAGATAAATAAGGAAACTTATGACAAAATGAATAGACAACTTTTAGGCAATGAAATATTTAATGAGGGCGATTTCCTAAAATTTAATGAAAAATTGAAACCTATTTTTCAATTAATTGAAAACGATAAGAAATTTGCAGAAAGTATAAAAGAGTTCCTGCTCAGATTTAAAGATTATTTTGAGGAGTCGGGAAGATTTATTGACCTTGTTGGTCAAGAAAATGTTTTGTTTAGTAAGCAGAACGAAAAATGGGTATTTAAACTTGGGAGTGTTATCAAGGCAGAGACGAAACAAAAGATGGAAGACGCTTTAAATAAATTGGAAGAAGATTCAGATATTTTCAATAGTGATCAAAGATTAAGCAATCAGCTTATGAATTATTTGGCGTTAAGTAGGTTATTAAATGCTACGGGTTTAAAAGTTGGTATTGGAAAAATAATTGATATGCAACTAACAGATAGGCAGTTAGAAAATTTGAATAAGCTAAAATTTAAAGGCGAAACAAAATAACAAATACAAAAGAGGCTTTTCCGAAGGAAAAGCCTCTTTTGTATTTGTTTAGAATTTATTATTTTGAATGCGAATGCTGGATCCCCGGAGTACCGAGGACGACACAAAATATAGTCATGAGTACATTCCTTATTTTGTGTCGATTTAGGATTTGTTTCGGATTTTGTGCTTCGAATTTCGGATTTTTAGCTAGAGCCTAGCGCCTAGAGCCTAAAGGCTGGTTCGTCTTTAGTAAACTAAAATATCTTCACTCAGCACATTATTATCCTCGTTTGTTTCAACTACATTATTATTTGTATCTAGGCGAATTGTGACTGTGTTTGTTCCAATATCAGCTGCGCCAGAATCAAAATCAACAGTGTATTGTCTTTTTTCTCCGGGGTAGAATGTTGTTTGAACTGGGGATGTGTATCGGTCTTCTGAATAGCCTGAAAGATCTGCCGTGAAAATAAATGGTCCAGTTTCGCCAGTACCAATGTTTTCAATTTCAAAACGTACAGCTACGCGATTATTTTCTGAAACAGAACTTGCTACGTAATAGCGCCCATTATTTCTATCAATATAGCCTTTTGAAATAATTCGCAACATTAAATCTGAATTTGAATTATTGTAATAATTATAGTTATAATTATTGTAATTGTTTGGCAAGATTAATCCCGTGCTATATCTTGCGCCAGAATTTAAGAGTGTCATAACAGCAGTATTATTTGTTTCTGAAAGTTCAGAAACACTTTGTGTTGGGTCAACATTTATCGAAACAACATTATTTCCTGTTACAGCAAGATTTCCAAGTGTTAATGTGTATTCAATGATCTCACCCGGTTTTAATGATGGCTGAATTCCAGATGGAAATACTTGACCATGGATTGTTGGAAGTACGGCTGTAAATTGCCATGGGCCAGTTTCTACATTTCCATCGTTACCGATATCAAATTTTATAATAGGACTTTCATAAGCACCAAAAGTTGTTTTTGGAATATATACACCATTTATAACAGTCCCTGCATTTTTTGTGACAATATAAAGGTCTGGCTTCCTTACAACATTTGTTGTAGGAGACGGTTGGCTATATGTGGTATTTGTTTTCTTTGTAATTGAAGAAGAAGTGGCAATTATCTGTGAAGAAGTCCCAGTTTGGTTTGTTAAACCTTTTGTTGTTCCATTTTGAACTGTTAGGACGGTCTTGCCAACAACTTTTTTAGAATTATTTTCTTTGTTGAAATATGTTACATAAATATAGGAATCAACAAATGAATTTTGGTCTTTTAATTGAGGGATAATTTTAAAGATATTTGAGCTCACTGTACTTGTGGCTGTACAAGGCATATTTGTTTGATTATTACCGTCTATCAAAATCATTGAAAGGTCTTTGCTTGTGCAGTCAAATTTAAATTCATAAACTCCAGCCCCTGATTTATTATTATGTTCAAAAGAAACATCCACTGTTTCTCCTGTTTGCACAGAATTATTTGAAAGGGAAACGACAATTGTTTCTTTTGGAGAGAATAGGGAAGAGCTCATGCTTGAAAAGGCAGAGCCGATTGAGTTTATAGCTTTTGGCACAATTCTTGTGATCCCAATTAATGCAAATATAACAATGACAAGCATCCCTGCAATAAGGGCGCCTCTTAGTATTGGATTTGGTATATTTTTCTTCATACTTTCTATTCTACAACTTTTGGATATTTTGTCAATAAATCTAATTGACTAATTTTGGACTGGTAGGTACAATAGATTAATCTTATTTAATTTGTTTTTTCTTCTGTCATCCTCGGGTACTCCCGGGGATCCAAGTTAATTCGTATTTTTCAGACTGGATTCCGGCCGGAGTTTATGCTCACGAATGTGGGTGCCGGAATGATAACAGGAAGATGAATTACTAATGATATAATTTTATGTTAAATTCTCTAGAAAAGAAGCCTTTGTGGAAATCTCACAAAAAAGAACTCATTTTTGTATTTTTGGGCATATTATTTTTGTCTTTAATTTTACTTTTTTCATTTGGAGCTGTGCCGACCGAGCTTGAATTTGGCCCAAATAAATTTTCTGGCAAAGAAAATTCTGCAAAAAATAATGGAAACGTTGTTTCAGAAGTAGTTTTGCCTACTCATATTAAGATTTCTAAAATTGGTGTGGATGTATCTATTTCAAATCCACAAAGTGATAATGTGGATGTATTGGATGAATATTTAAAAAAGGGCGCTGTGCATTATCCGGGTTCAGGAAATCTTTTGGCGAGCAATATGTTTCTCTTTGCACATAGTACGGGAATTAAGGTTGTACAAAATCAAGCATACAAGGCTTTTAACAATTTGAAATCTTTATCCGTAGGTGACGTCATAACAATAAGTGGGGAAGATGGAAAAACTTACCTTTATAAGGTATCTTCGGTGAAATTAGCTACCGATAAAGACGTTTTGGTTACATTTGATAGAAAGGAAAGAATGTTGACTCTTTCTACCTGCAACACTTTTGGACAAAAGTCAGAAAGATACGTGGTTGAGGCGTATTTTGACTCTGTTCAATAAAAAATTTGACAGCATAACACTTCTGGTGTATAATATAAGATATGGAAAAATTAACTAAAAAGTTAAATATTATATCGCTTGCCGCTATGTTTTTTGTAGTGTTAGCGATTTTATTTACAACACCAACAATCAAAGTAAATGCTTATGATGGTGGTTATTATGATTCAGGTTATTACGGATCTGGATATGATTCTTCATATTATGGTTCAGGATACGGATATGATTCCGGATACGGATCAGGATACGGATATGACTCTGGATATGGATCTTACTATGATTCAGGATATGGATCTTATTATGATTCAGGATACGGATCTTATTATGATTCTGGATACGGTTCTTCTTATTACGGTGGTTATGACAATACTTGTTATAACTGTGGAAGTTCTTACTACGACACTACTTGTTACGATTGTTATACTCCGCCAGTTTGTACAACTTGTGCGCCTCCTGTTTGTACAACCTGTGAACCTATTCCGCCTGTAGTTCCAAATATTTCTCTGTCTTGTTCTGCAGATAGAAGTAATATTGATGTTGACGAATCTGTAACTTGGAGAGCTTATGCTTCAGGTGGTTCTGGTTCATTCTCATATTCATGGAGTGGTACAGATGGCCTTTCAGGTTCTGGTAGTCAAATTTCAAAAACATATAATTCTATTGGATCAAAAAATGCTCATGTCACAGTAACTTCTGGTGGAAAAACAGCCTCAGTTGATTGTGGAACTGTATATGTTGAAGAACAAAATCAAACTCTTTCAGGTTCATGTTCAGTCGACGATTCAAATATTAATGTAGACGAATCTGTACGATGGAGAGCTGATGCTTCTGGAGGAAATGGATCATATTCTTATGAATGGTCTGGATCATCTCCACTTTCAGGTAGAACAGGAAGAGACGTTAATGTTTACTATAGTTCAGTAGGAACAAAATATGGAAATGTAACAATTCATTCTGGTAATCAATCGATTACACGTTCTTGTGGAACTGTATATGTAAATGATGATTATAATCCTCCTTACAATTATGATTTAAATGTTTCTTGTAATGTAAATAATGCAAATCTTTCAATCGGCCAAAATGCGATTTGGAATGCGTACGCTTCTGGTGGTAATGGAAATTACTATTACTCTTGGACAGGTACCGATGGTTTGTATGGAAACGGTTCATCGATCTCAAAAGTATTTAATATGATAGGTACAAAATATGCAACAGTAACTGTGACTTCAAATGGGCGAACAAAATCTTTAACTTGTCCAACAGTAGTTGTGGGGGGCTTGGGATATCCAAATCTTGGAACACCAGCATCTCTTACATCTGTATACTTGAATCAAGTTCCTTACACAGGTGTGGGGGACAATCCAAAGTTTGTTGCATTTATAATTGGACTATTTATGTTTAGTGCATTAGGCGCATATATGATAGTTTCAAAACGTGCAAAGATTGAAAGAAAGAATAAAATTCTTGATTTCAAGAATCAGAATATGTTGAGAAAGGGAATTAAATAATCTTCTGTCATTCCCCGAATTGTCATCCTCGGGTACTCCCGGGGATCCAAGTTGGAATTCCGCATTTTCTGTCATCCTTGCGAATGCGAGTGAGAAAGCTTGGGTAAGCTTTCGCAAGACCGGAGCGTGACGACGCGAGGTGTGGCCAGGAAATTTTTCAGTAGAAAAATATTCTTGGATCCAGGTTAATTCAATCCTAAAAACAAAAATGAGCCGGGCCCTTTGGGCCCGGCTCATTTTGCATTCATTCTATTTCAAATTTCTACCTTTGATTTCCTCTACCAGCATCTTGAGAAGCTCTTCTGCAGTTGGTGTCCCCACTTTCCCCTTATCTCTACTTTCAAGAGTTACCACACCAGCCTCAATATCTTTATCACCTATGATAATTGTATATGGTATGCGAGCATCTTTTGCAGCTCTAATTTTTTTACCAAAGCCATTGTTTGTAAGATCTATTTTCGCTCTAATTTGAAGTCCTCGAAGTTTTTTGTATATTTGTTGTGCGACTTCAAAATTTGATTCCTTCACTGGTACCACAGCTACTTGTTCTGGCGCAAGCCAGAGAGGGAAGTTTCCACTATAGTGTTCGATTAAAAATCCAATAAAACGTTCATGTGTTGAAAGAGGCGCGCGGTGAATACATAGTGGGGTTTTGTGTGCACTGTCCTTGTCGGTATATGTAAGTCCAAATCGAGCAGGAACAGCGAAGTCAACTTGATTTGTTGCAAGTGTGAATTCCCTTCCTATAACACTCCAAATTTGAACATCAATTTTTGGTCCATAAAAAGCCCCTTCATTTTCAGCCTCAACAAAAGGAACATTTAAATCAATAAGACATTGTCTTACCATATCCTCAGTTTTTATCCAAAGTTCAGGTTCGTTAATATATTTTTTACCCAGATTTTCTTTTGCATGTTTGGATAGTCTCATGACATATTTTTCAATACCGAAAATCTTGAAATAATACAAATACATTTCAATAACTTTCTTAAATTCATCAAAAAATTGTTCTTCAGTACAATAAATGTGTGCGTCATTCATTTGCATTGAACGTACACGCATAAGTCCAAAAAGCTCACCAGATTTTTCGTTTCGATAACATGTGCCATACTCAGCTAAGCGAAGAGGTAGATCTTTGTAACTATGTGGTTGTGAAGCAAAAATTTTATGATGATGAGGACAATTCATTGCCTTTAAGTAGTATTTACTACCCTCACATTCCATCGGTGGAAACATTGACTCTTCATAATAAGGTAAGTGTCCAGAAGTTAAATACATGGATTCTTTTGCAATGTGGGGAGTTTTTACTCTCTCGTATTCATATTCAAATTCTGTTTCTTTGGCAAGTTTTTCAAGTTCTTCGATTATAGCTCCACCATTTGGAAGCCAAAGTGGAAGTCCTGCGCCAGTATCTTCATCAAAAGTATATATTCCAAGTTCTTTGCCAAGCTTTCTATGATCGCGCTTTTCAGCTTCTGCCATTTGTAATTCATATTTTTCTAGTTCTTCTTTTGTGTCATATGCCAATCCATAAATTCGTGTAAGCATTTTGTTCTCTTCATTACCTCGCCAATATGCACCAGCAATTCGAGCAACTTTAAAAGAGTCGGCATTAATTTCCTTTGATGGATTTTCAGAATGTCCACCACGACAAAGATCGAAGAAACCAGTTTTTAGTTTATAGTCGTTAGTCTTTAGGTTTTCAATACTAAAATCAAAATCTTTTGGTCCGGAATAGTAGATTGTAATTTTTTCTCCCTTCTCTGCGATTTCGTTTATAAGTTCAAGTTTGTATTCATTGCCAGCAAAAATTTTCTCAGCCTCATCTTTAGAAATTTCTAGATGCTTAAAACCTTCCCAAGTCGGCAAAAGTTTTTTCATTGTTTTTTCAATCTTCGCCAAATCTTCCTCTTTTGGTGAATTTGAATTGTCTGCGTCCGTTCCGCGTTCATTCTGCGTCCGTTCCGCGTTTGATCCAAAGTCAAAATCGTAGTAAAAACCGTTATCAATTGCAGGGCCCAAAGTAGGCAAGGCATTTGGATAAAGTTCCTTAACCGCACTTGCCAAAAGGTGGGCGAGTGTATGGCGTTTGTAAGATAGCATTTCTGCTACGCTATCATCATTTATGTTGTCTGAATTCATACATTTGATAATACCAATTTTCTCTCTTTTGAGCAAAGGTTTATTGGTGCATCTTCTACTAGGTATTTCGAGATAAGATTTTGTCACTATATTGAAAAAAAATTTAGAAATACAACTAAGCTACGCGACCGCGTAGCTTAGTTGTAACAAAGAATAAATATAAAAAAATATTGAATAGTTATCCACAACTACATTAATGCAATTATCGTTTACATTCGTCTATAATAGATGTATGGTAAAAGTTGTAAGGCCTCCTGAACGTGGCGAGGTCACAAAAACTATTTTAGCAGTAATTAAAGTTGCGGGAATTTTGAGTATTGCACTCGTTGCTCCAAATGTTATTGGAGCTTTAGATAAACTTGGAATAATACAAACTTCCAACAGAAAAAAGGAAATAATTGATAGTACGACAAGTAGGCTAATAAGAAAAGGTTATCTTAAAAGAAATGAGGATGGGTATTTGAGATTGACTAAAAAAGGTAGAGAAAAATTGGATGAACAAACGTCGAATGATTATGTATTTGAAATTCCCAAAAAATGGGATAAGAAGTGGAGGGTGGTAACTTTTGATATACCTGAGAAGAGAAAGACTGCACGAGATAGATTAAGGAGAGCTTTGATATCAATCGGTTTCTGCAGAATGCAAAATAGCGTCTGGATATTTCCTTATGATTGCGAAGATTTAACAATACTATTAAAGGCTGAGTTTAAAATGGGGGATGAAGTAATATATTTTGAAACTGGTAAGTTTGCCGGAGATCAGGTTCTCAGGAATTATTTCAAATATCATTTTAAAATGGAGTTTTAAAATTCCATTACAGACTATAGAAAAAATACAACTAAGCTACGCGATCGCGTAGCTTAGTTGTATGTTAAATTATTATAATAGATATAAATT
>JBAXIZ010000011.1:0-10806 GCA_037138095.1 bacterium | reverse complement strand
AATATATTTCTATATCGTCCCGTCCTCCATATATTGAACCCGCAAAATAAATTTTCATATTCGTAATTTTATCACATTTAACTCCCCATCCAAATCATCCGAGATGTAATTCTACTGTACCGGCCGGTTCACTAAAATTACATCTTACTCCAATTTTTTAAACTATTTCTTATGTAAAATAATTGTACCGGCCGGTACAATTATTTTACATAAATTAAATTTTACTCAAACTACCTCCACAATAAGACGACGACCGTTAGCTTATTGTGGAATTGTATTTGGATAAAAAAACCAAACAAACAAAAGAAAAAACATCTTGGTTAGAGATGTTTTTGAAGTGCTTGGTAAATTAATTCGTGAATGGCTTCCCGAGATTTGATCTGACCATTTTCCGAACAGTCAATAATTTCCACCTGTGGATATTCCGACATAATCGAAAGCGCCCTCTCTTGAGATTCTCTCAAATGTTGTTCTGATGATTCTGCTTGGTCAGGCTGTGAACCTTCCCTCTCTGCCCTCTCGTGAATTAGTCTCAAAGAAACTTCCACAGGCACATTAAGATAAAAGACAACATCCGGCCGTGGCAACTTTGCAACCCCGTATTCGAGTACATCAAGCCATTTGATAAACTCCTTTCGTTTTTCATGGTCGGCGATTTTTCCACCTTGATGAATTTGATTTGAAGTCACATAGCGATCAAGAATCACCACAGCACCAGAATCAAGCCACTCTTTGATTTGTGGGGATGACTCCATTCGATCGAAGGCATAAACAACAGAGGCAATCTTTGGCGAGACTGCCAAAAAATCTCCGTGCTTATTTTCCTTCAACGCTTCATAAAGAAGTCGTCCAGCAACATTTTGAGTGTACTGAGGAAAGTCCAGACTATGAGATGTCCTTCCTTCACCAAGTAATCGCTCGAGTAAAAGCTTTGTCTGAGTTTGCTTCCCAGTTCCATCTGTTCCATCGATAACAATTAATTTTCCTTTTTTCATAATTTTGTTCTTTCTAATTAAGAGATTACCCGAAAGTCATTTTTTAATCAAGCTGACTTTTCCTATAAAATTAATCCGCCTCACTCAAGCTTTTCAAACCTTCAAATGCGTCTAAATCATCAATCACCTGAACTGATCCATCTTCCTTATAAATATAAATTTTAATTTCATCTTTTTGTTTGATATAAACAGGTACATTAGGATATTTCTGCACAATATCATTTATCGGATCAAGCCTCTCTCCTTTAGACCATGAATCTGATAGTGTAGGACTATCCAAATCAATAAACAAACCATCAATTTCTGGCTTTGAAATAACAAATTCATCAAAATCTCGTCCACTCATATCACCACGATACCCTTCTTTTTCTTCTGGCCAATCTGAGTTCATAGCACCAGTATCCTGATCAACAAAACCATCATAATAGCCAGACTCTGGATTTAAATATCTATCAAATTTTCTTTTTAAAACTTGGTCAATTTTTTGTTCTGGATTTTCCTGAATACTAGTATCCTGTGTTTCTGGATCATATTTTGATTTTTTATGTTCTTTACCGCTCTCAGTCAAAGTTCCGGCATCATATCTGTATGTGCTCAAAATTTTACCACTTCTTAAAACGACTCCAAAAGGATACATTGTCCCAATTTGTTTTGAATCATTTGGTGAATATCTTTTCTTAAAAGAAACACTTGAACAAGATAAGTCTGGTTTACTATTTTTTATATTCTCTATTATTTGTTCAACCGTTAACTGCGTAGCGTCAACAGCTTCATTGTTCATTCCAGTATTCCACCTGTTTATATTTTGAGTCGGCATAGAATGAACAAAAAATACACCATACTTTTTTGCCACATTAACAATATCCCTATTATCTAAACTATTTTCAAATTCTTCCTTCTGTTTAGAAAATCTTTTATAAAATTCATCCTGCATTTTTTGGATTTTTTCTTTTTTTTCTGCTTCTGATTCGGGATTTTTCAAATCATCTAACAATCTTGCAATTTTGATTTGATCTGCTAAATCCTTGCGAGCCCAAGGCGAATATTCCTTTGTAAATTTTCTTACATCAAGTTTATCAACAGGTTTTTCAATTTGAAAATCCTCTTTATTATTTTCTTCACTATTAAGATTTTCTAAATTAATTTTTTCCATTTTTTAGAATTTTATTAATTTTTTGTGCAATCTTAATAAAATTCGTCTCCTTCTTCCCTCTTGTAGTTTCAGCGGCGGAGCCAAGGCGAATTCCTGATGGATCAAAAGCACTTCTTGTCTCTCCGGGGATAGTGTTTTTGTTTACAATAATCCCAGCCTTTTCAAGCCTGTCGCTCGCCTCTGTGCCTGAAATACCCTTTCCTCCCATCCAGACATCCACAAGCACCAAGTGGCTCTCTGTGCCCCCTGAGACCACATGCCAGCCAAGTTTCATGAGCTCGTCTGCTAGAGCCCTAGCATTCTTTTTGACCTGCATAGCATACTTCTTAAATTCTGGTGTAGAAGCCTCTTTCAAAGCCACAGCCACTGCTGCAACTTGATTCATATGCGGACCACCTTGAAGTCCGGGGAAAACCGCTTTATCAATAAGTTCATTATAAGATTGATCTTTCCCATTTTTATCTTTTTGAAATTTATCTCTTCTTGAAAAAATTAAAGCACTTCGTGGACCTCGCAACGTTTTATGAACCGTTGTGGTCACAATATCAGCAAATTCAAAAGGGCTTGGATATTGTTTGCCCGCCACTAACCCAGCAAAGTGCGACATATCACACATCAGAATTGATTTTGATATATCGGCAATTTCTCTAAACTTTTTAAAATCAACAACTCTTGGATAAGCAGTAAAACCACAAACAATAATGTTTGGCTTTTCTTTTTTTGCGAGTTTTTTTAATTCGTCATAATTAATGACTTCGGTTTTTTCATCAACGCCATAAGGAATTTGCTCCCAGAATTTTCCCGTCGCAGAAACTTTATGACCATGTGTAAGGTGCCCGCCATGCGAAAGTGACATCCCCATTATCTTGCCACCCTTTGGCACAAGCGCAGTGTAAACCGCTAAGTTTGCAGGTGAACCAGAAAGAGGCTGAGCATTCACTGCCCATTTTTCTTTTAATAAACCAAAAAGTTTTAGAGCTCTTTCTTGTGCAAGAATTTCTATTTTATCCACGACTTCATTTCCACCATAATATCTTTTACCAGGATATCCTTCGGCATATTTATTTGTAAGCTCCGAGCCAAGAGCCTCGAGCACATCACGTGAGACAATATTTTCAGATGCAATAAGATTAATAACTTTTTTCTGCCTTTCTTTTTCAGCTTTAATAAGCGTTGCGATTTGGGTGTCTTTCATATTGTCTTCTATTTTACCGCCCTATCAAAAAAATACAAACCTTATTTAATTTTATCAATCAAGTTATCTACTTGTATATATAAATCCTCTAAACTCCCATCATTATCTAAAGAATATTGGGCTTTTTCCATTACACCCGGAATTGTCGCTTCTGTTTCCCTTTCGTGATCTTCCATAAATTCTCCAAAAGTTTTTTCTGCATCACCAACATTTTCATTTCTTAATTTCATTCTTTCATAACGAATTTTTGGATCTGCATCAACTTTCACAAGTTTAAAATGGGGAAGAGTTGAAAGATGTTCAATATCATCAATGCGACGAACCCCATCAACGACAACAATATCTGCATCCAATCTACTAGCATCAGATGCTATAACTTTTGCTAATAAGTCCTGACCATATCGCTCGCGTAATATTGTTGAAAGGTCAATAATATTATCTCTACTAATATCTACACGCAACCGAATGAGAATGTCTCGGAGGGGCGTAGAAAACTTACAGTGCTTAGCACCATACTTTGTTTCTAAATATTTTTTTGTTACCCCCTTCCCACTTGCAATAGGCCCAACGAGTCCTATAATTATTTTTGCCATATATTTTAAGTATACCAATATTACTAATTTTTAAAAGAAAAAGACCTATTCGAAAATAGGCCTACAAATCATTTGAAGAGTTCAATGCTTCTGTCCAAGAGATAAACATCTTTTATTCCAGCCTTAATCATATTATTCCAACAAACCTCACAACACCACCAATGTCCCCAAAGATATAAATCTGCTCCATCAATTTTTCCATTTTTAGCTATGGCATCTTTAACAGCTAAGGACTCGGAGTGATTTTCTGGACTAGCGCAACCGGGACATATCCAATATTTTTGACCAGACTTAATTTTTAAAAAACGCCTGACACAAATACCTTTTTGATGTACACCAATTAGAAATTCATTCTTGAATCCAGCCTTATTAGCATTAGAACCAATCACTTTTCCATCCAAAACAACCACGGAACCAGTTGAATGGTTTTTATCGGTACTCTTTTCATTGCAAACCCTTTCGGCTTCTTGCATAAAAGGATTAGAAGAAGGAACATACAGAATTGTACGCCCCTCTGGTAAATATGGATACATTTTTTGTTGATTTTCGATCATAATTGTAAGTCTGTGGATATTATATATAATAAAGTAACTTATGACAAAATTTGACTCAATTTACCAAGAACTCATCAAAAGAATACTCAAGGAAGGAGTAGCTGAAAAAAACGCTAGAACCGGTCACGAAACAAAAGCCCTTCCAGGCCTTCACTTCTCAATTGACATAGAAAAAGATGGTTTTCCCCTACTAACATTAAGGAAAATACCAATCAAAATGTTTGTCGCTGAACAATGTTGGTTTATCTCAGGATCAAGGAAACCCGAAGATTTTCTTAGACAATTTACAAAAATATGGGATGGTTTTACCAACCCAGGTGATGTGGTAACAGCTGCTTACGGACACCGAATGAGAAAACATTTTGGTAGAGACCAGCTCGGAGCATTAATAAAACTTTTAGAAAAAGATCCGAGTTCAAGACATGGCGTTGTAGTATTTTGGGACCCATCGAGTGATGGACTAGGCGGGGTATATAAAAAAAATGTTCCCTGCCCATACACTTTCACAGTAAATATCTTCGGTGGTAAATTACACTTACACCTCATCGTACGTTCAAATGATATGCTCCTGGGGTGCCCAAGTGATGTGGCTGGATTTGCATTACTTCAAAGCATATTGGCTCAAAGACTAGGGGTTAAGCCTGGAACATATAGTCATTCCATATCAAATGCTCACATATACGATATACATTACAAAGGGGCAAAAGAATTAACTAAGAGAAAAAACAATCATAAAAAAATAATCCTTAATTTACCAAAAAATGCATTCAAGCTAGCTGAAAAAAAAGATGAAAAAGTTGTAACGAGTATTTTTGATAATTTAAACAAACAATACAAACCAATGGAACCAATTACTGGATTAAAAATCGTATATTAAAACACATGTCAATAATAACCAAAAAACAAATACTTGAAAGGGTTAAAGAGGGGGCATTAACTTTCACCCCAGAAATTGATGAATTTCAAATACAAGCACATTCCGTTGACCTAAGACTTGGCTACTCTTTTTTAATTCCAAAATCTTGGCAGATAACAAAACTCGGAAGACAGGCATTAAATATTGATCACTTCGATAAAAATCACACTCCTTATTTTGAGACAGTAGAACTTGAAGAAGGACAATTTTTCGAACTTCTCCCTGGCGAATATGTACTCGTTTCAACACTTGAATCCATTAAAGTACCGAAAGATTTAATGGGGATTTTATACCCAAGATCTTCGACAAACAGAAGGGGCTTATCGATAGACCTAACTGGAATAATAGATTCTGGATATGAAGGCCAATTAGTAATACCTATTCGAAACAACACTAATTCCCAAGTTGTTAGAGTTTACCCCGGTGAAAGATTTTGCCAAGTCACATTTGAAAAATTAGATAAAGAAGTTACAACAACACAAAGTAGATATCATAAGAAAGATATTGCTGATGGATTTATTCTTCGAAAGGGAGGGAAGCAAGAATCTGAAGAGATAAAACTTATATCTACTGGTAAAATAAACGAGTTGAAAAAGAAATACAAATTAAATAGTAAATAAACGCATGATAAAAACATTCATTATTGTGGCCCAAACAGCCGATGGATTCATTGCTAAAAATAGTGGTCATGAAGCCACGTGGACAAGCAAAGAAGACAAGAAACGTTTTGTGGCAATTACTAAACGAGCCGGTGTTATGATTATGGGGTTAAATACTTTTAATACCTTTCCTTCCCCACTTCCTGGGCGTTTACATATTGTTTATTCACCCGATGAAAATGCTGGAGATAATAATATTCCAGGCGTTGTTGAATACACAAAAGATTCTCCAGCAGATTTAATTAAAAAACTCGAAGAAAGAGGTTTTACTGAAGTCGCAATTTGCGGAGGCACAACAATTTACACAATGTTTATGAAATCAGGATTAGTTGAAACAATTTATTTAACCATTGAACCAAAACTTTTTGGAAAAGGTATGGGAATTTTTAATGAAGACCTTGATGTGAAAATGGAACTTGTTGAAAGTAGCGTGACGGAGGGGGGAACGATTCTTGCAGAATATAAAATAGTCTAAAAGAGAATTAGCTACAAATTCCGCTATAGCGGAATTTGTAGCTAATTGTTTTCTAAATACCAAAAAGACTTTTCCTTCGGAAAAGTCTTTTTGTTTGTATTTAGTTATTTGTTATGAGTTACTAGTTATAAATTATTTTATAACGTCCACCCCCATGCTTCGACATGTACCCTCGATAATTCTCGTTGCGGCCTCGATTGAAGCGGCGTTGAGATCTACCATTTTCTTTTCAGCGATTTCTCGAACCTGAGCAGAAGTTAGCTTACCAACTTTTTTAGTATTTGGTGCGCCTGAACCACTTGAAATTCCAAGAGCTTTTTTAATCAAAGCTGATGCAGGTGAAGTCTTTAAAATGAAATCAAAAGATCGATCCTCATAAACTGTAATTTCAACAGGAATAATATCCCCCATCATAGAAGCTGTCGCATCGTTAAATCGTTTTACGAATTCACCAATGTTAACACCCGCCTGACCAAGTGCAGGACCTACTGGAGGTGCTGGATTCGCCTTTCCTGCAGGAATGACGAGTTTTAGTTTTTTTGTTATTTTTTTTGCCAAAGTATTATATGTTATTTCTGAAAATCTTAGGAGAAGCCCCATTTCTGGACCTAAGTACCTAATAAATTACCTCATTTCCCCTAAATTTGCAAGATTGTGTATGTCATTCCCGCGAAGGCGGGAATCCATGCTGAAAATCTGTTTAAAATTTTGAATTTTGGATTTTGAATTTGTTTCGAATTTCGGATTTCGAATTTCGGATTTAAATACAAACTTGGATCCCCGGGATTACCCGAGGATGACAAACGGGTCAAAATTATATTCGTTTCACTTGAAGGAAGTCTAGTTCAACTGGTGTCTCGCGACCAAACATTGAGACGAGTACTCTCACCTTACCTCGACTTTCATCAACCTCATCCACCTTGCCTTCCAAATCTTTAAATGGACCGTCGGCGATAATTACTGAATCATCTTTTGATAGGTCAATTTTATGCTTAGGAGTATCTGCATTCATTCGGCGGAATAGTTCTTCAACTTCTTTTGGATTTAAAGGCACAGGCACTGTACCAGCACCAACGAATCCTGTAACTCGAGGAGTGTTTCGAACAGCGTACCAAGAATCATCCGTCACTATCATTTCCACAAGAACGTACCCCGGATAAATTTTTTCCTCTTCCTCTATTCTTTTATTACCTTTAATTTTTATTTTCTTTTCTGTAGGAACGATCACATTGAAAATACGATCTTCCATTCCCAGAGATTCTATACGCTGTTTTAAGTTACGAACAACAGCATTTTCATAACCCGCATAAGTATGAAGAGCATACCAATGTTTTTCGCCGGTTATTTGTTGTTTAGCCATAGTTGGTTAAGATTAACGAGTAATAATACTTCCTAAAAGTTTTGAAAATGAGAAATCCGCAAGACCCAAAAAGAAAGCGACAAACACAGAAATCAAGATGACAAGCAAAGTATATGCAACAGCCTGCTTTTTTGTAGGCCAGCTTACATGCTTCATTTCACCTTTTGTATCTTTAATATATTCTATAAGTCCCATAATATTTTTACCCTGTGGGTTTTTGTTATTAAAAAGAGCCCCTTCGGGCCTTCTGTTATTACCCATATATTATACACCCGTTCAACAAATTAGTCAATCGTCCGGAACCCAGTTTGTAGTGGGTAGGTTGTAGACTAGTTTGTAGTGCGTCCTCCAAACTTTTTGAGTACAAAAACTTAGTAGGATAAATATTGAGTAGTTGGTAGTTAAATACAGAAATATAGATTTTGAATTTTATACGATTGGGTATATAATAATATAAATGATTTATAAGTTAAATAAAAATAATGAAAATAATCAAAAAAACACAAGAAAAAATTGAAAATATGAGTATACCGGGAGCTATGCTTCTATCAGCATTGATAGTTGGGCTTTCAATATTTATTTCAACATGGGTATTTTTTGGAGGAGATAACAATAGACAGAAACTATCTGTAAAAAATCCGGCACTAAATAAGCCAGCTCAGCAAGCAAATCAACTGACAGCTCAGCAAATCCAACAAATTCAGCAACAGCGAGCAGCGCAGATGGCCAGCTCTACAGTTCCAGCACAACCAGCAAGGCCAGCAACTACAACAAAGGTGATTAAGAAATAGATAGATTAGTTTGTAGTGAGTAGTTAGTAGTTTGTAGAAAATACAAATTCAAATACATAGAAAATGCACGGCGCCTACGGCGCCGTGCATTTTTACTACTCACTACCAACTACTCACTACAACCTACAAACTAATCTACCAACTACAAACTACTCACTACTTACTCTTTTGCATTTTCTCCACTGTTACCAAAAGTGGTGAACCTAGAAATACTGAAGAATATGTTCCTGCTGTAATACCTATAAGCAAAGCTAGTGAAAACATCCTTGTTGCTTCCCCACCAAAAATATACAAAACAACTAGGGCCAAAAGTGTTGTAAGTGAAGTGTTGATCGAACGCACAAATGTTTGATTGATACTTTCCCCAACTATTTGTTCAAAATCTTTTTTGTCTCTCTCGTCTTTTGAAATGCGTAGATTTTCTCGCACTCGGTCAAATACCACGATCGTATCGTGAACAGAAAAACCAAGAACAACAAGAAGTGCGGTTACGAAAAGTGTATCAATCTCTACACCTTGAAAATGTCCAAGAAATGCAAACACTCCAGCCGGCACAAGCACATCATGAGAAAGGGCAAAAACTGTAATAAGGCCATATTTCCAAGAAGCCACCGGCTCTGAAACATGTCTGAAAGCAAAAGTAACAAAAAGCACGATACAAAGAAGAACAAGAGCGATTGAAGCAAAAGATTTTCTCATTGCTTCAGCACCTAAAACTGGCCCGATTGAAGAAAATTGTTTTACAGAAAAACCATCTTCTTTTGCAAGCACATCTTCCATACTCTGTCTTTCAGAATCTGAAATGGATTTTGTTTTCACAAGATAACCATTATTACCTATTGGACGCACAGAGGCATCAAGATTCAAAGGAGCTAAAGATGCTTGAATTGTATCTTGGGTAGGAACATTTTTTGTATATTCCACTTCAAGAGCTGCACCTCCTTTAAAGTCGATACCTGGGTTAAGCCCCCACACCGCTATAGAAACAATCGAACCTATCATTAAGATAACTGATATCGCGTAAAATATTTTTCTGTATTTGACTATATGCATGTTTGTAATTTTTAATTTTGTAATATCTCGACACAAATTTACGAATGAGTGCGAATGACGCGAATGGAATTCTGAATTCCGTATCATATTCGTGTAATTCGTTGTATTTATTCGTGTATTGGTGTCGTGTTCTATTTAAAGAACCCTGAACTAAACAAGAATCGACTTATCTTGCTATCTTTCATATTAAGAGCCAAAAGAAATGTGCGTGAAGCAGAAATCGCTGTAAACATACTTGTCACAACACCAATACCGAAAACCAAAGCAAAACCTTTTACAACAGAAGAGGATGCAAAATAGTAAAGAACAACAGCTGTAATAATACTTGAAGAATTTGAATCTCGAATCGAAGTCCACGCCCTGTGGAAACCTTCACGAACAGCACCTTCAAGATTTTTACCACGCTTCAACTCTTCTTTTGTTCTTTCAAAAATAAGAATATTCGCATCCACCGCCATTCCAATAGAAAGAATGAAAGCAGCAATACCAGCTGCGGTCAATGTCACATGAACAAGTTTAAAGATCACAAGGTTGAGTATTGTATAAAGTGCCAAAGCAACAACAGCCACAACTCCTGGCACGCGATACCAAATAATAAGGAAACACGCTATCACAATGAAAGCAATCATTCCTGAAAAGATACCAGCATTAAGAACTTTAGCCCCGAGCGTTGGCCCAACACTTTGAGTTGAAAGTAATTCAATAGGAACAGGAAGAGCACCATAGTTTAAGTTTCGAACAAGTTCTTGTGCTTCCTTTGTAGTAAAGTTTCCAGAAATCTGAGCTTTACCATCTGTAATTTCAGAACGTATAACAGGAGTTGTAATTGGCTGACCATCAAGAAAAATTGCTAAAACCTGTCCAATATTTTCTTTTGTAATTTTTGCAAACAGAGCTTTACCTTCAGTATTGAAAGTAATTCCCACAGTCGGCTGACGAGTTGTTGGATCAAGTTCTACAACAGCTTTTTGTAAATATTTTCCATCAAGCCCTGTAGAAGCAAAAGCGTCTTCAAGTTTTAAATTTTCTGTACTTGTAGCTTTTTTATAAGCTTCTGTAGCA
>JBAXIZ010000010.1:0-11221 GCA_037138095.1 bacterium | reverse complement strand
TCAGCAGCATAGAAAGCAAGCTCTGAATCTCGTCCCGTACCAGAAAGCTTAACCTCTTTCATTGTGATGGCCACAATACCCAAACCAAGAGCAAGAATAAGACTTGAAACAATCACAGCGAAGAGGACTGTAAACCCGGTAGTAGTTTTTCGAGTACGAAAAGCACTACCGGGCAAGCCCTTCATTTTATTCTTTTGTTTTTTTTGTGTTTTCATTTTAATTATATAACCTTCTCTTGTGTCATCCTCGCGAATGCGAGGATCCATCTGAAGAATTCTGGACTTGGATCTCCGCAAGCGAAGATGACAATGCTGGGGCCAGAATGACACAAAATATTATTTTAGATTTCTCAAAAACTCATAAGCAGTAAAACTCCTATC
Source organism: bacterium (assembly GCA_037138095.1). Taxonomy (GTDB): domain Bacteria; phylum Patescibacteriota; class Minisyncoccia; order Phycocordibacterales; family CAIZIN01; genus CAIZIN01. The sequence goes on along the minus strand of JBAXIZ010000010.1, from coordinate 10,841 downwards.
TGTGCCCCTACTATTCCATTCTATCAAAACAGTAATTTTAATTTCGGTGACTCCTTCCCAAGGATTATCAGAATTTGTACTATCATTTGGTTCAATTCTTACACTCCTCTTGAATATTGTTTTTGTTCCATTGGTATTATGAGAATATAAACCCGAACTACTTATGTACAAATATTTCCAATCATCTGAACTAGGATTTGATACTTTATTAATAATATAAAAATTATTAGTAGTATCCGTTACCGTACAAAGAGATGGAGAAGTCTCACAACCAGTAAGTCCATTATTCCAATCATTGGCTGTATAAATATTATCATCACGGATTTTCCTAATTTGTTCAAAAGCGTCTTGAGCAAGATAAAAAGCGGTGATTTGGTCTCGAGCATAAGTGGCTGCTTTCAAACTCTCAGATGCATAATAAAGTGGGCCTGTGACAGAAAGCATAAGAATGGAAATAGCAACAAGAGTTTCAACTAGGGTGAACCCAGCATTGTTACCCTTGCGAATGCGAGCGAGAAAACACAGGTATGCTTTCGCAAGACCGGAGGCTGTCGAGCCGAGGTGTGGCCATGAAATTTTTCTCCAGAAAAATATTCTTGGATCCACCCTAAAAAATACAACTCGTGGATTCCCGTCTTCACGGGAATGACAGAAAACAAAACTCTTCATTTTTAAAATCATTTTTTTCATACTTTTATTTATACCCCCGGAGCTCGCTGGGTAATCGTTGTTTGTATACTAAATTCTGAACTAACCCTTTCACTTAACTTTACTGTACCCTGCACCACCATAATCACACTCGGCTGACCACCGGCTGTTCCATCAAAAAATTGTAAATTATTAATATTAACCTCTGGTGCTGTTATAGCTTCCGCGGAACCTCCATTCTTTGTACGCACAATACTATTTGCAGTCTTTTTATCTTCGGTACCTAAAGAATACATGAGATTGTCACCATTTTGATCATTTACTGAAACAGTAGATTTTGTACCAGAACTTCCCTGAACAACAACCAAATCCGTCCCCGTCTTTATGGATCTTGTCATTGTTTCAAGGGCGAAGTTTAAGTTATTCATCACAGACTTCATTGATTGAGCTTTTTTAGTTGAATCCACAACGGAAAGAATGGCGGTCATTGAAATCATTACCACAATAGCAAAAAGAGCAACAGAAACCATAAGCTCGATTAGTGTAAACCCGGTAGTAGTTTTTCGATTACGAAAAGCACTACCGGGCAAGCCCTTTTTTTTATCTTCAATTAGGATATTCTTTTTTAAAATTATTTTACTGGACATGGGCTTGCTGTTTTTGAAGGATTATTACACGAATCAATTGATATCTGACCTGTATTTGTAACTGTCATTCGGGCTTCTTTATCACCCCTTCCTGAAGTAAACATAATTTCGGCTTTGCTACCAAGATTTACCACCGGAGTCTCACCAGAATAAGCATAAATCTTTGCATTTGGTTCTGGGCGCTTAAAAATAATAGAAATTGAATCTATGCTACTATCATTACTACATTTTACTCCCTCAGAATCTGTAACACAAAATCTACTTATATTATTTGACCCATTCATACCAAAAGATTCTTCTCTCTCGGAATCACTATCATATTTATTATTATTATTTTTATCAGCAAATAAATAAAAATTTTGAGAATCGCTCTTATCAAACCATACGCCATATGAAGCGTTAAAATTACTATCTGTCAAAGTCTGCTTCACTGAAATACCGTACACCTGAGCTTGGCGAACGGCGAGCGCTGCTTCATAGGCCAAGTTGGTTACCACCAAATTGCTAGAAAATTTTCCGTAATCAAAAATCACAACCCCACTTATTATGGCAAAAATACCAATCACAACCATAAGTTCAATTAATGAAAACCCGGTAGTAGTTTTTCGACTACGAAAAACACTACCGGGCAAGTGCCCTCTTAAATCACCATCCTTTCTGCTGTCATTCCCGACCTGATCGGGAATCCATGGCATGGATCCTCGCATTCGCAAGGATGACAGAAGAAGCCTAAAAGGCAAAAAGGAATTTTTTATTTTATCTCTAAAATGCATAGCTTAATAATTCATTAATATAAAAGAAATCAAAATTAAAAAAGAAAACTAGAACAAGACCAATTAAAAGAAATGGAGCAAAAGGTATTTCTGTATAGCGGGTAATTTTTGTTTTTCCTTTTCCATATTTTGAAACAAGTAAAAGAAAAACACTCACAATAGCTCCTATCCAAAAACCGAGAGCTACTGCTGAAACTCCGCCAGCAAGTCCAAGAAACCAACCCATACCAAGGGCAAGTTTTGCATCACCAAAACCAATCCACTTTCCTTGTGATATATACCAAAGTAGAGCAAATGGCAAAGCAAGAATTGGCCCAGCTAATATGTTTACAATTAAAGATGAAAGATTAGAGTTTGAAATAAAATACATTAAAACAACCATCAAAAATGAAATTCCGGAAAACAAAAACACCAGCTTATCAGGTATCATTTTATGGCGCATATCATATACAGCAATCACCATAAGCAAAGAAAAAATGAAAGCAAAAAATGCAAAAATTAAAGCAAAAATTATAGGGTAAAATTCCAAAACTGGCATAAATTTTAAGAAAATAAGAGCAAACAAAAGTCCTGTGATACTTTCCACATATGGGTATTGTGCAGATATTTTCGACTTGCAAGTACGGCACTTACCAGAAAGCATTATGTAGCTAACGATTGGTATAAGCTCATACCATTTTAATTGCTCTGCACAAACCATACAAGATGATCTACCGCCTAAGTTTTTTGCAGTACCATAACGATATGCCACAACATTCAAAAAGCTTCCAATAATAGTACCGAGGACAAATGAAAATATGAAAAATATAGTAAACATTATGGGTATATTATATCAGAGAAAATTCTTAGGCACTAGCGATTAGGCTCTAGGCTCTAGCTAGAAAGATTCAAGATTTAGGATTTATGATTCAAGAATAATTATACCATCCCCAATTAACCTCTTCGTATTTGTTATCCTGCATTGTCATCCTTGCGAATGCGAGGATCCATGGATCCTCGCATTCGCAAGGATGACAGAAGGGTGAATAGGTTAGTTGAGTATGGTATTACCACAAGTGGAGACCGGGCTTCCGGAGAATAGTATTAGTGGCTTCGGCCTCCGAGAATTCCCTCCCAGTGAGAGGGTTCGATATTCTAAAAGCCCCGCGGAGTACCGCGGGGCTTAGGTGAGTTTGGGGGAGGTTGAGCCTCCGGAGAGAAGTACCGCGGGGCTTAGGTGAGTTTGGGGGAGGTTGAGCCTCCGGAGAGAGGTACTCCGCGGGGCTTAAATGGCTTTGGGGGAGGTCTGACCTCCGGAGATTGACCTTGCTTGCCCTCTTGCTCACCATCCTCTACTGATGACTACAAGAAGTAAGAGGTGTTGTTGTTAAATCTGTAGCGATATAGGCACTTGTGTTTATTCCTGCTTTACCTGTATTATCTATACAATAAACTGTTCCAATTGCTGGTGCGGCAGAAGCAGTCTTACTTGGGAGAATGCCATATATGGCATAAGCTGAGGCTGAAACTGAACCATACATTTTACTATAACCCGCCGCTGCTTTTGTTGACGTCAAGTATGCTAACATAGCAGGATTTGCTGAAGTATTGATTTCAGCAAGTGTTGCGGCTAAACCTACTGTAAAAATAGGTGTGGGGGCAAGATAACTTGAACCATTATCACTATAAACCATTTCAGTTGCCGCTCTCATACCAGCAACTTCTGATTGAAATTTAGCATCCTTTCCCTTATTTCTCGCTGTGTTTAGAGATGCAAGAACAACTGATGATAGAATACCGATGATTGCGATAACCACCAAGAGTTCGATCAATGTAAAACCTTTTGTATATTTTTTCATTTTTCTAATTAAAATAAATTGTCAACAACTATTAAACTTTCCAAGATTACTTTTATTACTAAATTAGTATAACATATTATCCAAAATTATAATAAAAAACCTACACAAAACCTCTGTTGATAAAACAAAAACAAGATTCTTTTTGGGAATCTTGTTTTATTAAGCTTTATCAAGGTCAGACCTTGCTTGCCCTCTTGCTCACCATCCTCTACTGGTGACTACAAGAAGTAAGAGGTGTTGTTGTTAAATCTGTAGCGATATAGGCACTTGTGTTTATTCCTGCTTTACCTGTATTATCTATACAATAAACTGTTCCAATTGCTGGTGCGGCAGAAGCAGTCTTACTTGGGAGAATGCCATATATGGCATAAGCTGAGGCTGAAACTGAACCATACATTTTACTATAACCCGCCGCTGCTTTTGTTGACGTCAAGTATGCTAACATAGCAGGATTTGCTGAAGTATTGATTTCAGCAAGTGTTGCGGCTAAACCTACTGTAAAAATAGGTGTGGGGGCAAGATAACTTGAACCATTATCACTATAAACCATTTCAGTTGCCGCTCTCATACCAGCAACTTCTGATTGAAATTTAGCATCCTTTCCCTTATTTCTCGCTGTGTTTAGAGATGCAAGAACAACTGATGATAGAATACCGATGATTGCGATAACAACCAAGAGTTCGATCAATGTAAAACCTTTTGAATATTTTTTCATTTAAATGAATTTAATAATTAAACTTATAAATTTGCAAATTTAGACGTTCGATTTTTTTTGAAAACATCTATATTACTTATTATTATATACTAGTTTTGGAAAAAGCAACAAGATAAGTTATCCACAGGGGAAAAATAACATGTAACAAATAACTTATAACATAAAACAATTTTGAAGAAAATATTTTAATCGTATCATTTAATACCATCTCTATAATGAACCAATCATCTTCGTGTCATCCTTGCGAATGCGAGGATCCATGGATCCTCGCATTCGCAAGGATGACAATGCGGGATTCTGAATTCAAATCCGCGTGCAGTCCGCGACTGTCCGTGTTAAGTCCGCATTTGCTTTTTAAAAATCGAAAAAGGCCAGACTCCTCTACATTTTCAGACTAGATTCCTGCCTCCGCAGGAATGACAGAAGAAGAGATTTTTAAAAAGCAGAAGAGACATCCAAGTGCTAGAAAATTCTTTCACAAGCTCAAGAATAGTTTTTGGATCGAGAATAACATGTTCAGGTAAAAGATTTTGAATATCTGCCACAGACTTCATAAAAACATCATAATTTTTCGCAATTTGTTTGCGATTTATTGTGTAGCCTTTTGTGATATGCTCACGAAGAGTTGTGGTAGCCCATTTACGAAATTCTGTGGCTACTTTAGAATTTATTCGATACCCTACCGAAATAATCATATCTAAATTGTAAAATAAAACTGCTCTTTCAACCTTTCTTTTCCCCTCAATTTGAACTTGTAAGGATTCCTTACAAGTTGAAAATTTACTCAATTCCTTGTCCTTATAAATGTTATTAATATGCAGGGTTATATTTTGCGGTGTCACATCAAACAAACTACCTATCTGCGCCTGTGTTGCCCAAATAGTTTCCTGAGACAAATCCTCTCGGAGCTCAATCGCTCCGTTTTTTGCTTGATAAATAACCATGTCATTTTTGAAAATAGTTTTCTTTTTCATTTTTCTTATATTATATCAAAAATACAAAAATAATCGTATCATTTAGGCCTCGTAATCGTATCATAATGATACTATTAGAAAGTAGAAAAATACGGGCATGGATTCGTATTCGCAGGAATGACACAAGCGGAGGATGGAATGACAAAGGGAGCGGTTTTCCTTCGGAAAACCGCTCCCTTATTTTTTATTGTCAAAGCTAGAGCCTAATAGCTAGCGCCTAGAGCCTACCCCTAAAACGCGGAAGAAACATTGTAGATCGGTATAAGCACCGAAGCGAGCAAGATTCCCACACCAAGACCAAGCATCACAATCATTATAGGCTCGATCAAGTCCACAAGAGTATCCACAGCGGTCATCACCTCTCTTCGATAAAACTTTGCAAGTGTTGAAAGAATTTCCCCAAGGTTTCCTGTCTCCTCACCAATTTTCATCATCGCCGTCATAATCCCAGGTATTTCAGGATGTTTAGACATAGCGTCAGAAACAGCAGTACCGCCCTTCACACTTTCAAGCACATCTTCCATCGCACTATGATACACTTCGTTGTCCACAACATCTTTTGTAATTTCTAAAGCGCGCACCATAGGGATACCAGAAGTAAGCATTGTGTTCATGTTGTCGGCAATACGTGAAAGATAAAGTTTTTTATATAAATCTCCCACAAAAGGCACCGCGAGCTTGAAGGCATCAAAAGAGGATTTGCCAGAAGGTGTTTTTACAAATCGAATGAAAAAGAAAAATCCAACAACAAGTGCAATTAAGAAAAATACTCCATAATTAACAAGAAAATCTGAAATAGCCATAACTGCTTTTGTATACATAGGGATTTCCTGCCCTGAATCTTTTAAAATTCCTGTAATCTTTGGGATCACCATTGTAAGCATAAGACCCATCACAGCAAAGAAAGTGGCAATAACGAATGAAGGGTAAATAAGGGCATTTTTTGCCTTTGAGGAAACTTCGTAGTTTCTATCCAAATAATCAGCAAGGAACATAAAAGTCTGATCCAACTTTCCAGATTCTTCACCAGCTTTCACCATATTCACAAAGAAAGATGAGAAAACTTTTGAATGATGCTCCATCGCTTTAGAAATAGATTCACCACCTTGAATACGGTCTGGTATATCTTGAAGTTTTAAGCCAAGAGCTTTGTTTGGAGTTTCATTTGCAATGAGCCGAAAAACTCGAAGGGCAGAAACCTGGGCTTCAAACAATGTTGCAAGCTGTCGGGAGACAACCACAACATCTTTATTAGAAATGCGATTAAACATTTCAAACTGTTTATTCAAAACAGAACCGCCCTCTTCTGACGAATGAATTTCTTTAATAACAAATCCTCGATGCTGAAGTGAGTTGATAGCAACATCAACATTTAGAGCATCTATGGAACCATTTTGTTCTGACCCATTTGGGTCAACTGCTTTGTAGGTGAATAACATGTTTATATTATAGCAAAAAAAGAATATAGAATAAAGAATTATGAATTAGGAATAAAATTCAAATACAAAATACCGCGCCGTAGACGCGGTATTCATTCTTAATTCATAATTCATAATTCTTAATTCTAGAAAGGCTTCTTAAATTAGCCTCTCTAAAGTCTTAGGATTAAACGAATGCAAATACGCATTCTCTATACTGATCTCCCCTCTTCGCACAAGCTCAGCGATAGATTTATCCATATGTATCATTCCATTTTCTGAACCCGTTTCAATAACTGAATTTATTTCGTGCGTACGCTTTTCTCGAATCAAGTTTGAAACTGCATTATTATTTATCAAAAGCTCATACGCTGGAACAAGCCCACCAGAAATACGAGGGATAAGACGCTGTGAGAAAATACCAATAAGAGAACCTGCAAGCTGAACACGAATCTGATCTTGCTGTTGAGGTGGAAAGGAGTCGATGATACGGTCTATAGTTTGAGCTGCATTGTTGGTGTGAAGTGTTGAAAGCACAAGGTGACCTGTCTCGGCAGCCGTAACGGCGGCAGAAATAGTATCATAATCCCTCATCTCCCCCACCAAAATCACATCCACATCTTGTCTTAAAGCACTCACAAGAGCTGTATGAAAAGCTTTTGTATCAATTTTTACTTCTCTTTGATCTATCATTGCCTTCTTTGGCTCATACATATATTCAATAGGATCTTCAATGGTCACAATATGCTCCCCTCTTTGTTGATTGATTAATTCCACCATAGAAGCGAGAGTTGTTGTCTTTCCCTGCCCAACAGGACCCACAACCAAAAAGAACCCCTGTTTTTTCTGACAGAATGTTTCAAGTATTGGTGGTAGTTTTAATTCTTCAAGTGTACGAATTACATTTGGAATAAGGCGAAGTACCCCACCGATGGTTCCCTTTTGAAAAAAACCATTTCCACGAAAACGAGATTTGTTTTGATGATTAAAAGAAAAATCAATTTCTTTATTTTCTTCAAACAATGCAATGTTTTCTTTTGAAAGAAGTTTGTAGAGCAAGCCTTTGGTGTCTTCTTCGGTAAGAACAGGCTTGTTCACTAAAGGCACAAGAGCACTAGAAACACGCACAGTAGGGTGTCTGCCCACAGAAAAATGCAGGTCTGAAGCCCCTTCTTTTATAACTATATCTAAAAGCTCACTGAGCTCTGTTTCATAATTTTTTTCCATGGTATATGTTTAGAAATTTATTTACTAATATTTTTTACTCGACACTAATCCACGAATGAAGTCACAAGTATTTTTCTGGTGAAAAATCTTCTGACCACACCTCGGCTCGACAGCCTCCGGTCTTGCAGTTGGGTCCCTCCCCGACTTCACGAATGACACGAATTGAATTCTCTGTATTGTCATCCTCGCTGTACTCAGCGGGGATCCAAGTCCGTATTTAATTCTGAATTAACTTGGATTCCCGGGAGTACCCGAGAATGACAGAAGAAACGTATTGCATTTCATTCGTGTCATTCGTTGTATTTATTCGTGTATTGGTGTCGTGCTAGCTTTAGCTCCATGTATCGCTCCCACTTGCTCTAACACCTCGGAAGGAATAGTGAGCGCTTTCACAATATATCCATCAATATTAAAAGTTTTTGCCAATTCAATATCTTCATTTTGGCCCTGATTTGAAAGTACTACCACAGTTGCATTTGGAACAAGTTTTTCCTCGCGTAGATTTTTCAAAAATTTAATACCATCCATAACAGGCATAATAATGTCACACAAAATTACATCTGGTGTGTATCCGTCTTTAATTTTATCTGTCGCTTCTTGCCCGTTAAATGCCACACTCACTTCATATCCACCTTTTGAAAATTTGAGAGAATACATATCAAGCAAAAATTTATCATCGTCGATGATTAAAATTTTTGTTTTTGAGTTTGTGTCTGGGTTCATATGAGTATTATATTATAGATTGTTAATTTCTTCAAAAGGAATAATTTTTTGGAAAGATTTTATAATGGCATCCTCTTTCATAGTGATCATACCCTTGCTTCGAGCAACTTTATAAATTTCAGAATCGGCAGGATTTGTCAAAATAACTTTTTCAATATCAGCGTCCATTTTAAACATTTCAATCACTGCCTCTCGCCCGCGTATACCACTCGGACATTCTGGAGATGGAGCAAGCTCAAGAACCTCTTGAGGAAATGGTATTTTTGAACGATATTTCTCTGGCAAATCAGCAAATTGCTTTTCAAGCATTAATTTCAAACTATCATTGATTGCCCTAGGTTTACCTGCTCCAGGGCCAAGCTTTCGCACAAGACGCTGAGCCATACCCAAAATCAGAGTTGGAGGAATAAGATAAGGATCCACTCCCATATCAATAAGACGAGAAATAATACCCGTTGAATTGTTGGTGTGAATTGTTGAAAGCACAAGGTGTCCAGTAAGGGATGCTTGGATAGCAAGCTTTGCTGTCTCGGCATCACGGATCTCCCCCACCATAATAATATCTGGGTCTTGTCGCAAAGTTGTACGCAATCCGGTAGAAAAATCATAACCAATTTCTGGATGCACTTGAGACTGACTAATACTTGGAATGTTATATTCGACTGGGTCTTCGAGCGAAAGCACATTGTTTGTTTCTTTATCTATTTCATTGAGCATGGCGTAAAGAGTGGTGGACTTACCAGAACCTGTTGGACCAGAAATAAGAATGAGCCCGTAAGGTCTTGAAATCGCTTCTCGTATGAGTGCAATATTTTCTGCGGACATACCCAAATCATCAAGTCTTTTAACTCCTTTTTCCTTATCCAAGATTCGCATCACGACTTTCTCACCATATACAGTTGGAAATGTTGATACACGAAAATCAATTTGCCTTCCCTCTACACGTGCCGAAAAACTTCCGTCTTGAGGCTTTCTTTTTTCATCAAGACGCATACTACAAAGAATTTTAATACGAGCAACAACAGAAGTATGCACTTTTACAGGAAGGATAAGGCTAGTATTTAATTCACCATCTACACGAAAACGCACTCGAATCTTATCTGTCATCGGCTCTATATGCACATCAGATGCCAAACCTTCCACAGCATAACGAAGTATTGTGGCTACGATTTTTGTAACAGGAGCATCCTCAATAATAGTAGTACCTGTTGTAGATTTTGTTACAGTCCCCTTGTCACTAAGTAAAAGCTCTTCTTCTTCAGAAAGTTCACCGTCAAGTTCTGTTAGAGCTTTTGTAACTTCTCCGGAAAGACCTTTATATACTTCAAGAACTCTTTTAAAATCATCATCTGTAATAAGAAAAATCTTGAAAGGCATATTAACTTTTGAGGAAATGAAGTTTAAAGCATCTCTAGCCTCCAAGCTATCGGGATCAGTGAGGCCGATTTCAAGAAAACCGGGCGCCTGGGGTGCAGCGCGTGCTATGGGGCGTTTTCGGAAGGGATTTCCGGCATGCTGAAAAACATGCACAAGGGCACCGCGCACACGGGAAAATCTCCGGCGGCATTGCAAAAGCGTCACGAGGCGGGCGAGAAGCTGAGATCTCTTCAGGAAAGCCTCTTTCAGGCGGTCGCGGCAGAGGAATACGAGCGCGCCGCCAGCCTCCGGGATCAGATCCGCAAAATCGAATCTGGACTTCACATATGAAATTTTCCCGCATCATTGCCAGCAGCGGGGAATGGCTTTCCGGTGACGGTCCGAATCGGCAGATCGTCGTCAGCAGCCGGGTTCGGCTTGCCCGCAACCTGCGTGAGAAACCGTTTCCCGGCTGGGCAAAAAAGGCCGAGCGGCTTGAGGTCATGCGCCTGGTGAAGGATG
>JBAXIZ010000009.1:0-11702 GCA_037138095.1 bacterium | reverse complement strand
GTGATATAATTTATTGAATATTATTGCACATAATACTATTGATTCGATAGATAGAATCATTCATTTTACAGCTAGAGCAATTATAACAATTTCAACATTTACAACATGTACTACATCTATGTCCTCGAATGTGCTGATAAAACCCTTTATGTGGGTTCTACAAACGATATTCAAAAGCGACTTCACACCCACAACAATTCAAAACAGGGTGCTCATTACACCAAAATTCGCCGGCCTGTCATACTCAAATATTCTGAATCTTTTGAAACAAAAAGCGAGGCGATGAAAAGAGAATGCGCTATTAAGAAATTAACTAGAGAAGAGAAGCTAAAACTATTTTGAAGCATTTGTTCCTGCTACATATCCTGTGGTCCAGCATATTTGTAGACTGTAGCCACCGGAAGGGCGGTTGATATTTAGTATATCGCCCGTGAGATATAAGTTTGAAAAAAGTTTAGATTGCATAGTTTTAAAATCAACTTCCTCGAGCGCTACTCCTCCGGATGCAACAATGGCATTTTCTGCGCTTTGTAGACTTTCAACTTGCATTCGTAAATCTTTTAATACATGCATTAATTTAATTCTTTCATCCCTTGTTATACTGTGACAAAACGTATCTCCATTTATATCAGATTTTTTTATAATAATTGGTACAAGTCCTGAAGGGATCAAATCTAATATTGCATTTTTAAATATTTTGTTTGTATGTTTTTTAAAAACTTTTTGAAGCTCTGTGTTTAGTGAAGAAAAATCAAATTTTGGAAGAAGGTCTAAAGATATATAAATATCACCATATGGCATAAGTTCATTTACTTTTCTACTCATATTCAAAATAGTTGGGCCACTGACACCAAAGTGGGTGAATAGGATTTTACCTAGTTTTGTTTCTACTTTTTTGTCATCCTGAATAATCGCTAGTTTGATATTGTCCAAGGCAAGTCCTTGGAGTTCTTTTACCCAATCTTCTTTTATGTTTATGGGCACAAGTGCTGAATCGGGTTTCACTATGCTGTGGCCAAGCTTTTTAAGCCATACAAAGCCATCTCCTGTTGAGCCTGTCTTTGGATATGATTTGCCTCCTGTGGCAACTATGAATGACTTGGCAAAGATTTCCTCCCCGTTTTCAAGGATAACAGAGGTAATTTTTTTACTCTGTGTCATTCCTGCGGAGGCAGGAATCCAGTCTGCAGAATTCGAATCAACATGGATTCCCGCATTCGCGGGAATGACAGAAGGGTCGGCAATGACAGAGGCGACAGGGGAGTTCATTAATATTTTTACGCCCCCTTCTTTCATATAAGATGTTAAGACATTAAGAACTGAGGAAGATGAATTGCTTTCGGGAAAAACTCTTTTTTCATTTTCAATTTTTGTTGGCATCCCCTTTGAATTAAAAAAGTTTAAAGTTTCTTTTACGGAAAATTGTGAAAAAGCAGAGAAAAGAAATTTTCCATTTTCTTTAAATTTTTCTAACAAAGCTCGAGTATCAAATTCGGCATTGGTAACATTACATCGCCCGTTTCCTGTAATTAAAAGTTTTTTTCCAAGACTTTCATTTTTTTCTATTAGAATAACTTTAGCTCCTAATTCAGCCGAACGACCGGCGGAGATCATTCCCGCTGGCCCACCTCCTATGACAACTACATCCCATTCCGTTTGTTTCATGTTGATATACTAACACAGATTTTAGAACTATTCAGTCTTAGTCTTGGTTGATTATAAAATAATTTTTAATTTTTAATTTCAAATTTTCAAGTCCCAGTTTATTGCATTATCTGGGATAAATAATTTTCTAATGATTTAATTTTGAATTCAAAAATTCTAACATTATTTAAAAATTAAAAATTTGTGCTTAAAAATTCGTATGTAGATAAAATCAAATAGCACAACATTGGTCAAATTCACACTATTTAAAGTTTTGAAAAACGCGTCACATGGTGTATAATGTTTACATATGGCAAAAAGATTAAGTCAAGATATTAAAAACAAAAAATCTCGTTCTAAAAAAACACCAAAGCGACTTGCTGCAAAACATGCAAGAAAGGCAGCTAAAGCTAAAAAGATTGGTAAAAAGAGGAAGTAATTTTTATATCACAACCAAAGGAAAACGAGCTAATGTTCAAACTTTAGCTTGTTTTTTGTTTTATATATAAGTGCTATAATTTATATATAATCATTAAGTAGTCGAAAAATTTAGAAATTAAGTCATTATTTCAAAAATTAAAAATTATAAAATTAAAAATTCTACATATATGAAAGGATACAAAGACAATATAGAACAATTAACAATCGAAAATAATAATTTTCGTAAAGTGCTTTATTCAAGTACGCATAGCCAGCTTGTACTTATGAGCCTTCGACCTCTAGAGGATATTGGTATGGAAGTTCACGAAGAAAATGATCAGTTTTTTAGGTTTGAAAGTGGGGAAGGAAAAGTATTTATTGATGGTAATGAATATGATGTAAAAGACGGTGACGCTGTGGTTGTGCCCGCAGGTGCAGAACATAATGTTATAAATGTATCAGAAACAGAATCTTTGAAGCTTTACACTATATATTCCCCAGCACACCACAAAGACCAGATTGTGCGAGAAACAAAAGCAGATGCTATGAAAAATGAAGCCGAGTTTGACGGTGTAACAACTGAAGAAAGATAGATGCTTCTTAATCCAAAAATTCAAAAAGCAATTTACGTTGCTACTCATCAACATAAACACCAAGAAAGAGTATTTGGTGGTATGCCTTATATTGTCCACCCTTTTTCTGTGGCGTGGCTTTTGTCTGAACAAACAAAAGATGAGGACGTGGTGGTGGCTGGGCTTCTTCATGATGTTTTGGAAGATACTGATGGTTATGACCGTAACGATATTGTGAGGGACTTTGGTGAAAAAGTTGCCAAAATTGTAACTGAAGTGACGGAGGATAAAAACTTGCCTTGGCGAGAAAGAAAAGAGAAGTATATTGAGGTTTTTGAAAATTCATCTCAGGAATCTTTGATGGTGGCAACAGCAGATAAAATTCATAATCTTTCATCTCTTTATGAAATTATGTTGGAAACGGGGGAAAATCCTTTTGGCACAATTTTTAAATCACTCGAAGAATCAAAATGGTTTTACGAAACTGTGTATGAAGTAATGGAAAGAAGGTTAGAGAATAAAATTTTTTTGAAAGAATTCAAGGAAATTTTGGATTTGGTGTTTGGAAAATAAGTCAAAATTTAAAACTTAAAATTCAAAATTTAAACTCAAAAGTCAAAAGTTTAATACTTTTTACTTTAATTTTTGAGTTGCATGCCCCAGCTTATTGCATTGTCTGGGGTGATTTTTGCCCTTTGACTTTCATTCGCGTTTGAATTTATCGCCTTTCTCGTGTAGTATTAAGGATTATCCCCCTAATATTAAATTCTATGGAAACAACAAAAAGAACCCCAATATCTATTCTAAAATGGTCCCTGATCATTGGTATAGTAATTGTTCTCAATCTTTTTTATAATTACACTTTATCTCTGGTATTTTCTGCCCCAGAGTATAATACTTTTTGTCCGCAGAAGCAGATAAACATTGCTCCTGATTCACAAGAAAAATGTGTAGCCGAAGGTGGCGCTTGGACACAGTATCCAAAAGATGTTAATCCAAAAATGCTTGAGCCTGGAAGTGTAACTGTCCCAAATACAGGCAATCAACAAATAGGTTATTGTGATCAAACTTTCTTATGTCAGCAAAAATACGAAGAGGCAAGCAAGATTTACGACAGGAATGTTTTCATTGTTCTTGTCATACTTGGTGTGATTACTTTTGTGGCTAGTTTATTCTTGGTGAAATTTGATATTCTTTCTATTGCACTTTCGATTGGAGCTGTACTCGATTTCATTATTGCTTCGATTCGTTATTGGGCAAGAGCAGATGATTTAATTAAAGTTTTAATTCTCGGCGTGGCTCTCGCTGTACTTGTCTGGGTTGCAATTAAAAAGTTTAATATATCCCAATCTGAAAATGAACCCCGAATCTAAAGAATACGATCATAAAAAAATAGAATCAAAATGGCAAAAAGAGTGGGAAGATAAAGGAGCTTTTAAAGCTATTACAGGAAGTGATAAGCCGAAAAAATATGCGCTTAGTATGTTTCCTTATCCCTCCGGTGCGGGGCTTCATGTGGGGCACCCCAGAGGCTATATTGCCAATGATGTGTACGCACGATTAATGCGAATGAAAGGTTTTAATGTACTTCACCCGATGGGTTTTGACTCTTTTGGTTTGCCAGCCGAGCAATATGCAATCAAGACAGGAAATAACCCAAAAGTTTTTACAGACGAGCTTGTTAAGCAATACAGAAAGCAGTTGGATATAATTGGTTTTGGTTATGATTGGGAAAGGCAAGTCGCTACCCACAGACCAGAATATTACAAATGGACACAGTGGATATTTTTGAAACTTTATGGATCTTGGTATAACAAGGCGACCGATAAAGCTGAGCCGATTGAACATCTTATAGAAATTTTTAATACAAATGGAAATGAGAGTGTTGATGCTGTTTGTGACAATGATACAAAAATTGTCACAGCAGATGAATGGAAAGATATGAGTAAATTAGAAAAAAATAATTTACTTATGAAATACCGACTAGCTTATGAAGGTTTTAGTGAAGTGAATTGGTGCCCCGAGCTTGGTACTGTGCTTGCTAATGATGAAATTATTGATGGCCCAAATGGCACGCCAGTTTCAGAGCGTGGCGGTTTTCCTGTAGAGAAAAAAACTTTAAGACAATGGTTTCTAAGAATCACAGCTTACTCCGACAGATTATTGAGTGGATTAGAAACAATTGATTGGCCATCACATATAAAAGAAATTCAGAAAAATTGGATTGGGAAATCAGACGGCTCGGTAGTAACCTTTGCCGTCTCGCGGACAGACGCGGACAGTACGCGGACAGTCGCGGAAGGGATACAGGTTTTCACTACTCGTGTCGATACTCTTTTTGGTGTCACGTATGTAGTTATTGCTCCTGAACATGAATTGGTACAAAAACTTTTAGATTTAGTTTCAAACAAAGATGAGGTTGTAAAATATATTGAAGAAGTAAAAAATAAAACTACGGAAGATCGCACAGCAGAAAATAAAGAAAAGACAGGTGTGCCATTAAAAGGCGTTACAGCAATAAACCCAGCCAATGGTGAGGAAGTCCCCGTGTGGATTGCTGATTATGTTTTGGCTTCATATGGTACCGGAGCGGTGATGGCCGTGCCTGCACATGATGATCGTGATTTTGCTTTTGCTAAAAAATACAATCTTAAAATCAAACATGTTATAGCAGAGGAAAAAGTGAGTGATAGTGGGCCTCTTAAATTTAGGCCAGAAGAACCTATCATAAAAAGAAATGTAATTCGTGCAGTTGTAAAACATTGGAGTGAAGATAAATATTTAATTTTAAATTGGAAAGATCATAATTGGAATACATTTATAAGTGGTGGGGTTGAAAATGAAGAAGACCTTATTGAATCAGCAAAAAGAGAAGTTGAAGAGGAAACAGGATATTTTAATTTGAAATTTATAAAAGAAATTGGTTCACCATTTAAGGTAAAGTTTTATGCTCCTCACAAAAATCAAAATCGAGAGGATATTCAACAGGGTTTATATTTTGAGCTCATAGATAATGAACAAAAAGAGGTTAATGAAGACGAGAAAACCAAACATTCGTTTGGGTGGGTTGAAAAATCTAATATCGCTGAAACTGTGAAAGATGGAATCATTGATTCTGTTTTGTGGCAAAGAATTCAATCTGATAATTTTGTGAGTGTTGATGATGGAGTGCTAATTAATTCAACATATCTCCCATCTAATGATTTGGGTGCTGGAACTATAATTGAAATTCCAGATGGGAAGTTTGTATTTCAAATACGAGATAAAAATACTAAGCACAATCCTGAAATGATTGCTTGCTTTGGAGGACACAGAGAGGCTGGTGAAAATGCAGTCGACACAATAATAAGAGAAATTAAAGAAGAGCTTGAGATTGATGTTAATAAAAGTGATTTATCTTTTGTGGGAAATATCCCAAGTAAAAACGAAGAAGGTAAATTTATTGCCATGTTTAGTTTGAAATTAGATAAAGTCCCAAAGAAAACAAAAGAAGGTGATGGCATAGTTGTTTATGATTTTGAGCAAACTATTGCTAATCCAAAAGTTACTGATTTTACAAAAGATGTTCTAGATATTTATTTAAAGAAAGGTGGCTCAAGAATTGTCTTTGATGGCCTTTCATCTGAAGAAGCACGAAAAGAAATTACGAAAGCTGTGGGTGGTAAATTTGTTACAAAATATAAAATGCGAGATGCTGTTTTTGCAAGGCAGAGATATTGGGGAGAACCAATTCCTTTGATTCATGAAAAAGATGGAACGGTAACCGCTCTTTCCGAAAAAGATTTACCGCTAGAACTTCCTGATGTGAAATCATATGCACCGACTGGTAATGCCGAGTCACCACTTTCATCTGTTTCCGATTGGGTGGAAAAAGGTTATGAAACAAATACAATGCCGGGTTGGGCTGGATCATCTTGGTACTTCCTTCGATATATGGATCCACAAAATGAAAATGAATTTGCAAGTAATGATGCTTTGAAATATTGGGGACAAGTGGATATGTATGTTGGTGGAGCGGAGCATGCCACAGGGCACCTTCTTTATTCTCGTTTTTGGAATAAATTTCTTCACGACTTAAATCTTGTTCCAAACGAGGAACCTTTTAAAGTTCTTCGCAATCAGGGAATGATACTCGGGGCTGATCATAAAAAAATGTCAAAGAGGTGGGGGAATGTTGTGAACCCCGATGATGTTGTGAATACTTTTGGTGCTGATACTCTTCGAGTTTTCGAAATGTTTATCGGCCCGTTTGAATCTCAACTTCCTTGGTCTACAGATGGTATTGTTGGTTCAAGAAGATTTGTCGAGAGGGTGTGGAGACTACAAGAGAAAATTGTTGAAAAAGATTTTGAAAATAAACTTTACGAAAACACACTTCACAAAACTATAAAAAAAGTTGGTGAAGATATTGAGTCTTTTAATTTCAACACAGCAATTTCTGCAATGATGATTTGTTTAAATGAAATGGAAAAATCTGAAAATGTTTATAGGGGAGATTTTGAAAAATTCATAAAAATACTCTCACCATTTGCTCCGCATATAACAGAAGAAATTTGGAGTATGTTTGGAAATAAAAATATTATACAAGATTCTCTATGGCCCGAATATGACCCAGAAAAACTGACTACGAGCACCGTTACCATTATGGTTCAGGTCAATGGAAAAATTCGTGGGGAGCTAAATGTGTTGAAAGATATGGACGAAAAGGCTGTTTTAGATTTAGCAAAAGGTTCTGAATCTGTGGCTAAATGGCTAGCCGGAGGGGAAATTATCAAGGTCGTTTTTGTGCCAAATCGGCTTATTAACATTGTTGTCAAGACCACCTCTTGACGCCCATATGAATAAGTGATAAGGTGTAACTATATAAATTTTATGAATTCAATTACATTCAAACCAAAACAGGTAGTTAAGAGACTTTTAACAGCTTTGCCTCCACGTGCTAAAGATGTCGTGATTGGACGATATGGCCTTGGTGATGATGCTCACAAAATGACTCTTGAGTCTATTGGTAAAACATATAAAATTACTCGTGAACGCGTACGTCAAATCGAAAGTTACGCCATTGGTGTTATTCGCAAATCTGAGTTCTATAAAAAAGAACAAGGAGTTTTTGACGAGCTTGAAGGTTATATAAAAAAGATGGGCGGTATTGTTCCAGAAGTGGAATTGCTTACATCTCTTGCAAAAGATAAAAGTACACAGAATTACATTCATTTCTTGCTTGTTATCGGTGAAGCTTTCAGAAAAGAAAAAGAAGATGATGAGTTTCAGCACCGATGGCATGTAGATGAAAAGCTTTCTCTTAATGTTCACGAGGCTTTACGAAAATTATACAAGGGCCTAAAGGATGATGAAATTCTTCCCGAGAGTGAAATGATTGGATCCTTCCTTGAATATGTGAAAGAAGTAAACGAAGAATATAAAAAAGATGAAATTTTGAGACGATGGCTTTCAATGTCTAAACTTATCGACAAGAACCCACTAGGTGAATGGGGTAAGACAGAATCAACAAGTATTCGAGCAAAGGGAATTAGAGATTATGCATATCTTGTAATTCGCAAGCACGGTTCACCAATTCACTTCCGAGAAGTAGCAAAAGCTATTACTCGTGTATTTGGAAAGAAGGCTCATGTTGCAACAACACATAATGAACTTATAAAAGATTCACGATTTGTTTTGGTAGGACGAGGACTTTACGCTCTATCAGAATGGGGATATCTAACAGGTATTGTACGTGAAGTGATCAAGGGTATTTTAGAAAAACACGGTCCACTTTCAAAGAAAGATATAATTGATAAAGTTTTGAAAGAAAGATATGTGAAAGAAAATACAATTCTAGTCAACCTTCAAAACACAAAACATTTTAAGAAAGATAAAGAAGGAAGATACGCTTCAACAAAATAAATAAAAAAACTCGCTCAATATTGAGCGAGTTTTTTATTTATTTGTCATCCTGCCCCCGCATTGTCATTCCCGCGAATGCGGGAATCCATGTATGTTGAGTATTGTAATTAAAATATTTGGGAAAATAAAATCTCTTTCTCGCTATAACTTTCCTCGGGTACGGATTTTTTGAAGCTTAAAAAATCCTGAAGTTTCCTCGCCGTCGCTCGTCAAACCCCCTCCCAAAGTTACAGCTTCGATTAGATTTTATTTTCCCAAATATTTTAGATGGTTATCTATTCTGATATAGCAATTTAGTGGAAGAGATAGCGGGCTGCATTCCTCGTTTACTCGGAATGCAGGCTGTTATATTGGCACCACCGAAAATGGTCTTAGCAGAGCCATTTTCGGCGGAGCGGAATTCAAACATTTGCAAATGTGTAGATATTATGATATAATATAAAATAGGTTAGAAATCAACATTTAGACGTTCGCGGTTGGACGCCTAAGTCTTGAGTATTAGAAAATTGAATTATGAAACTTGGTCCATTGTATGTTGTTTTGGGTTGTTTGGTATCACTCGTCGTCGGTTTTGTCTGGGGAACTTATGCAAGCGTTGGGGAAACAGATGGTAGAATTATATTTGAGGGTTCAGTCATCGAGTTTTTATACATCGGTGAGAATGATACCTTCCTTGCGAAGGTTGATAACTCAATCAAATATCGCCATTACAAATTCGCTGGAGAAAAACCCAAAGTTGGGAAATATCAAATCATCGGGCTGGGAGAACACGCACAACGTGGACTGCTCCCGCTCGCTTCCTGACCTCGTTGAAGTCCCAAAATAGCTCGTTCGTTTTTTAAAGTCGCTTCCATTTATGGACGCGACTTTTTCTTGTCATTCACCTTCAAAGAAATAAGTCTCCTTAAGGTCTGGCACAGATATTTTTTTACTAAAAAATTCTGCGCCCCCGACTCACGCCGTCGCGCTCCGTCTTTGAATTGCTCTGACTCGCAATTCAACCTTTTTGAATTCCTAAGGCCAGACCTTTTCCCGACTTAATTCTTAAATCCCAAAAACTTTTGTACTCAAAAGTTTGGGCGCACAATTGTACTCGATTGTTTTAGCCTAATTCTTCAAAAATTGTTTTGCTTCGCTTCTAATTTTTGATACAATATATACTAATGACCGGTTCAAATGATCTCTTAATAACATCACTTGGTTATATTTGGCTTGTGGCCCCAATCTGGCTTCCTTTTCTTTTGGGCTATGTGGCTTGGGAAATATTTGTTCGCTACAATCGAAGGCAATTTTTTGCTTCACAAAAATATTCTCTTTTAGAAATTAGGGTCCCTAAAGAAGTTGCAAAGTCACCTGTGGCTATGGAATTGTTTTTAAATACTGTATGGCAAACAAGTGGAGAGAGTACATGGTACGACCGTAATTTTTTGGGCAAAACTCGAGCGTGGTTTTCTTTAGAGATTGTTTCTATAGACGGCCACATTCACTTTTTTATTTGGACACGTGCATCTTGGCAAAAACATATCGAATCACAAATATATGCTCAATACCCAGGTGCGGAAGTGAGTTTTGTTGAAGATTATGCGAAAAAGATACCAGAGTATGATCCCAATGTCATTAGTATGTTTGGTGCAGAATATAAATTAACCAAAGCCGATCCTTATCCAATAAGAACATATGTAGATTTTGGGCTTCATGAAACCGCCACCAAGGAAGAACAAAAGGTAGATCCTATCTCACAGGTCTTGGAGTTTCTTGGTCAGCTTGGTAAAGATGAGCAATTTTGGTTTCAAATTATTTGTAGAGCTCATAAAGATGAAGACATTGATTCTTCAAAACGTATTTGGTGGAAGCCTCAGACTTGGAATGCTACAAAGGATAATTGGAAAGACGATGCAATTGCTGAAGTAAAAAAAATAAGAAAAGAAAATACTACGAAATATATTGATCCCGTTACGAAGAAAGAGCAAGAAGGTTTTCCAAATCTAACAAAAGGTCAGATGGAAATTATTTCAGCTCTCGAGCGTAGTATTTCCAAAGTTGGCTTTGACGTTGGTTTGCGTTCCATTTATCTTGCCCCAAAAGAAATTTTTAATGGTACAAATATTCCTATGCTTATGGGACTTATGAAACCTTTTAATTCACCAACTTTAAATGGTTTTAAACCAACAAATCATACAGGTTTTGACTATCCTTGGCAGGACTGGAACAACATTAGAGTAGATAAAATGAAAAGAGATCTTTTGTTTGGTTATCAAAAGCGTTCATATTTTTTTCCACCAAATAAAGAAAAGCATTATGTTTTAAATGCGGAGGAGCTAGCTACCATTTTCCACTTCCCAGGTACTGTTGTGGGTACTCCAACTCTCGGAAGATTATTGTCAAAGAAAGCCGAACCGCCTTCAAACTTGCCGACATAGTATGCAATATCTTTATAAATACATTCCAACTATCAAAGATTTTCTTAAAGCTCATAAAAGATATGTGTGGGTTATTGGTATTTGCGTAGCTATAATTATTTTTTTGAGCTTTTTAATCTCTGGGCCGTCTAATAAAAAGGAAAAAATAAATGTAAATATTTCAAGCGGTCTTTCTCTTATGCAAGTTTCTTTGCTTCTAAAAGAAAATCATATTATTCGCTCAGAAGATATTTTCAGAGCGGTTGTAATTCTTTCTGGTGGAGAAAGTTCCATTAAAGCAGGCCCTTATTTATTTGATGGTACAGAAAATGTTTTTAAGATTGCTATAAAAATAATTAATGCTGACTATGGTGTTCCTGTAAAGAAAATTACGGTGATAGAAGGTATGCGGGGTAGGGACATGTTAAATTTTTTTGGTAATGAATTTGCTAATATGAATAAGGCTGAACTTGAGAAGGAGATTCTTTCGCGAGAAGGATATCTTTTCCCTGATACATATTTTTTCCCACTTTCTGCTTCCTCAGGTGATATCATTAAAATGATGTCAGATAATTTTCTACGTCATATTTCTGGTATAAATTTAAGCGATTCAAAAACCTCAAAAGATTTAAATGAAATTATTACAATGGCTTCTATTATTGAGGGTGAAGCAGTAAAAGATGAAGACAGAAAAATAATATCTGATATTTTATGGAGACGAATTGAAATAGGTATGATGCTCCAAGTTGATACTGCTTTTATG
>JBAXIZ010000008.1:0-11781 GCA_037138095.1 bacterium | reverse complement strand
ATTATCTTAAATAATGTTAAATAAATTAAAAAAAGAATTAAAAAGAGAATTAAATCAAAACAAAACTATAAATTGCCCCCCCCCCCGAGACTCTTGCCTTTATTACAAAAAACAAAAGAAGTCTATATTATGTGGTATGAATATTACCAGATTATACCCAAAACTCACAAACATAGTCTTGGAATAAAAATTGATTCACTTTTTATTGAAATCATAGAGGGTATAGCCATTGCTAGTTTTTTAAACAAAGTTGAAAAACTTCCTTGGATTAATTTTTCGATTAGGAAATTAGATACATTAAAAATACTGCTTATGATTCTTTGGGAGACTAAATCATTAGACAGCAAGAAATATATTAATCTTTCTACGAAATTAGATGAAATTGGAAAAATGCTTGGAGGGTGGAGTGGACAGGTGCAAAAATCAAAAAAACTTCCTCAACAAAATAGTTGAGGAAGAAAATAAGAGATTTGCGAGAAACGCCCACCGATTGTTGCCATTCCACTTGTTGTCTGCCCTGCCATTGTTGGCATTGAGCCACAAGCCATCGGAATTGCGATTGACGTTGAACACATTCGGATCGCCGTCGCGGTCGGGAATTTATATAAAATACCATCTGTGCCACCACCTCTTGATTATTCCATAATAATTTCGAGATTGAATATAATTTAGCATCGTAATGCTTTAGTATTTTATACCAAGTATCTTCATTTTTTTACCCGATAAATTTTTTAAATTTATTTAGGGTTGAAGAGTCTACATACACCACGCTATCCCAAACCTTAGTCGAGAATATTCTGGATGTATGGATACTGGATTCGGTAGGAAGAAACCTTAATCTCTTCCATATTCACCTACTACCACAAGTATTGTATCAGAAAAATCTCAAGGGCAAAGTTCTAAGGGTCTAAGGGCTAGTTCTAAGTGACTAAAACCTAAGCGCTAACTTGCGAGAAACGCCCACCGAAGGGCCACGCCACTTGAGGACGCCCTGCCATTGTTGGCATCGAGCCACAAGCCATCGGAATCGCGACGGACGTAGAACACACTCGGATCGCCGTCGCGGTCGGGAATTGTTTCCATATCAACTAAAATGTATTCACCTAAAGGCTGATTAGAATATTGTTTTCGAAGTTCTGGACCAATAATTGGTGGGAGTAATTTGCTTGCAATACCAAGTTTTTTTGCCCTGTCTTGTGATTCCTGTCTTGATGCTCCGTTTGGGAATCCGAGAGATTTGTTTGAGACAATTACAATTTTGTATTTCTTTCCTAAGCCTTCTTTTAGATCAGCTTTGTATAAAATATCTTTTCCCCAATCTCCAACCCCCATGCCCGATGATGTGATTTCTTGTTCATATTCTTGTGCAGTTTTTTCTTGACTTGGTATTTCTATCTCCCTAATCATAACTTTTCCTTCTGGAAATTCTGTATAAACGTGTTCAATATTTTCTGGTAGTTCTTTAAAGATGTTTTTGTATAGTGGGCCAATGTAGGCTTTTGTATTCTCATTTACCCCATCTGCATTTTCGGCAATTTGGGTTTTTTCACAACTGAAGATAATAGGTAAATCTTCTTTGATATTTCTCTGATTTCGGATTTCTTCAATACGTGGATCTTTTTGATATCCAAAGCCCTCGATGGTTCCGTTTAGTTCATAGAGGAATTCTAGTTCTTCTTTTGTTAGTTGCGTGTTTGCTTTTGTTTTCTTTTCAATTTCCGTCATCTTCTCCATATCCTTTGACTTCTTTTTGTATTTGTCTGCTTCTGGCCCAAACTCAGTTAGCTTTTTCTCGAGAATTTTACTCATTTGTGGTTCAAGGGCTTGATGTTGCAAAATTCCACGAACTTCACCAATTTGGTTTTGTCCGTTCATTCTGATAGCAATTCTCGGTTGTGTGGGTTCGTTGTTGGCATTGTACGTGTAATATACATAGAAGTCTCCTGAATTAATTTGTGCTTCAGATGTAGAACGCCCTGCTGTACACCAGCCTGTTCCTTTACCCTCAAGGGATTTGTAAAGTCTATCGGCGTCTTCTTTGTTTCCTTGTTTGTATGGTATCCATTCTCCACGTATTTCTTCTTTTCCTTCTATTGAAACAGAAAGGGATTTGGTGATTAATTCTGCATAGTGTTTTGGAAAGCTTTTGGAGAATTCTTTTTGTATGTTTGGGTCGGTTTTAAGGAGTTTGTTGTCTTCTGCGACTTTTTCATAAATATCACAAATTTGAGCGAGAGGTTCTCTGTATACATCTGGGTATGGAGCGACCGTTGTAGCTGTGCGGTCTTTGAATTTACCTAGAGCTTTGTCGAATTGAGAAAGTTTTGTAATGTTTTGGAATACAAAGTATTTAAACCATGTTGGATATACAGCATCTTCACTACTAAGGTAATCTATCCAGTTATCTAGAGAATGTGTTTGATCTTTGATTACAGTTTCAATCATTTGCTTCCGCATGTCTTCTGGGATTTCTTGCGCGTTGATTCCCTGCTCTCTAGCCACTTGCTGTTGTAGCTCGAAATATGATTCTGGGACTTCTTCTGGTTTTATGATGAAAGCGTCGTAAATGTACGGTTTAAGGAGTTTTAAATTTCTTGTGCGAACTCTTTGGTCTGGATTTAGGAAAATCTTTTCCATTCTATCCATGAATATATTAATTCTTTCTGTTGGGTCATTTGGGATTTTGATATTGAAAAACTCTGGGTCAATTTGTTCACCTGTTTCTTCTTCTATTTCTCGGGCGGTTTGTAGGGCGCGAGAGTTTAGACGTTCTTATCGAGAGACGGAGTTTTGTACATCTTCAGATTTTTGTAAGTCAGGGGTTTTAATATGTAGAGGGTGTTTTTCCATATGGGTATTATTTTACAGGAAATTAGGAATATTGAAAGAGAATAAACAAAACTCTTCACTTGCTGAGGCGGCTACAAAATAAAAAAGACCAGCTAGTGCTGGCTTTTTTATTTTGGAGCCGCCTCTCAGATTTGAACTGAGGACCTTTACTTTACAAAAGTATTGCTCTACCAACTGAGCTAAGGCGGCATATTTACTACGTGAGAAATATACTATCAGATTTAAGATTGAAAATCAATAGGCTTGGACAGGGTTATTTGACGGAATAATTTTTAATTTCAAATTTTAAATTTTATAAATAATGTACAAATGACACAAAAAAAGACTGGATTCCCGCCTCCGCGGGAATGACAATACACATGCTCAAATTCAAAAATTAGAGCATTAGAAAATTATTTAAAAATTATTCCAGATAATGCAATAAACTGGGACATGAAAATTACAAAATTAAAAATTCGGTCCTAGCGTTTTATTTCTTTTTTATATTCAGAAATAGAATTCACAAAACATGAAACCTGTCCTTTGTTTGTAGGAATACTTCTGCCTTTAATCATATCCACATGTTTGCCATATCTTTTGTTTAAATACATATGAATCACAGAAACTAAATGAAGGACTTTGACTGGAATATTTTTTACAAAAGCAATTGTATTGTGCTCTTTTGTAACAACATAAATTTTTGTTTTTGAAAACCACACATGAGCAAGTTCATCAATTTTATTTCGCCAACGAATAAAAATAAAATCTCTTCCAGTTTTAAGCTCAAAAAGCTTAACTAGGATCATGGAGAGTATCCCCAAACAAGATAGTATAAATATTGTTAATGAATACATCATAATTAGTTCTCAAGCGCGCCAAAACGCACAAAACGAACGATTTCTGTTTTTTCACCAAATTTCTGAACTGCAGACTCTAGGAGTTGATTAATTGTAAGTTCTGGGTTTTTAATAAATTCTTGTTCCAATAAAACTTTTTCTTTAAAATAAGAATCGAGTTTACCTTGAAGAATTTTCTCTTTCATTTCCTCTGGCTTCCCTTCAACTTCTGGAAGAAAAACTTCTTTGGCTTTTTCAATTTCATCTGCTGTTATATCATCTTTCTTTAGATATTTAGGTTTCTGAGCTGCAATATGCATAGCAATATCATAGGCCATTGTTTTAAAGCCATCATTTTTTGCAACGAAATCTGTCTCGCAGGCAATCTCAACCATTGCGCCAACAGTACCTGAAGCATGAATGTATGCAGAAATCATAGAAGCATTTAATGTTCTTTCTCCTTTCTTAGCAGCAAGCTCAGCTCCTTTTTTTGAAAGGATAATCATAGCTTTTTCCATGTCTCCCTCTGCTTCCTCAAGAGCTTTCTTGCATTGCATAACTGAAATGCTTGTTTTGTCTCTCAATTCCTTAACCTGATCTATTGTAATGTTCATAATCTAAATTTAAAATTAAAGTTTTTTAAAGCACTTCGCGCCCCGTAGCAAATTTTCAGTAGAAAATTTTGCTTCTGGGGTCTCGTAATTCTTTTACTTGTTCGATTGTGATTTCCATATTTGGATATAATTATATAATAATAAAAGGTAAAATAACAGTGGTATAAGCCAAAACCAATCAATTTAAACGCATAATCTCCTTGTTGTCATCCTCGGGTACCCCCGGGGATCCAAGTTCTGTATTTAAATTCGAAATTCGAAGCACGAAATCCGAAACAAATCCAAAATCTAAAATTCGAAATCCTAAACAGATTTTCAGACTGGATTCCGGACTAAATCCAGAATGACAGAAGATACAAGAATTCAGGACTTGGATCCCCGTTGCTACGAGGATGACAATGCCGGGGATAGAATTTCATTCGTGTCATTCGTCTTCATTCGTGGATTAGTGTCGTGATCAAAATACTTATTTTGTATTATAGCTTTCTGCCACTTCTTCTACAAAAAAACCAATACTTCCTCGGCTGGCATCATTTCCAACCATTGGGTATTCCAAATTGCTTATATTACAATCTGTATTTGCAAGGGCAATAACAGGAATTTTCATTTGCAAAGCTTCCTTAACCGCAATTTCTTCTTGCTTTGGATCAATTACAAAAAGCGCTGCTGGCATACCGCGCAGATGAACAATACCTGAGAACATATCCTCAAGGTTTGCAATCTGTCGGTCAATCATAAGTCTTTCTTTCTTTGTATATTTTCCTAGCTCTCCTTTTTCCTTTTGAGTCTGAAGATCTAAATATTTTTCAACTCGCTTTCGAATTTCAGTCCAGTTTGTAAGAGTCCCTCCAATCCATCGGCCAGCCACATAAGGCATACCGAGAGAAAGTGCGTGAGTTCTTAAAGCTTCTTTTGCTTCGTTTTTACTTGAAACAAAAAGAATCTGTTTACCGTCTTTTGCTAAAGTTGCGACAAATTTCTTAACTTCTTCTAATTGAGCTTTTGTTTTCTCAAGGTCAATAATTTCTACACGGTTTTTAACGCCGTAAATAGCTGATTTTGTTGAAGGGTGTCTTCGAGCACGGGTGTAACCGTAGTGAGCACCTGCTTTAAACATGCCTTCGATAACTGGGTCGTTGATTTTTGTTGTTGGTTCCATATATAAAATGTAAGTCAGATATTAACAGAAAAAGCCTAAATAAGCAAGTGGCTGATTTTCAAGGAAACTTTACGTTGACTATGAAAATCGCCACCCCGCCCTTTTGGTTGTATTTAAGGGCGGGGCATAAAAACAAAGATATTATACTTTTAATATAGTCCAAACCCCCGCCCTTAAATACAAAAAGAAGGGCGGGGTTAAGGTTTGGCAATCGCCTTCCATGGCGAGCCAATTCCTTAGTCCTCGTCTCCCCCGCTCATATCAAAACCCTTTTTGCTTGCATCATCGAGAGAGGTCAAAATGTCCTCAATATCGCCCAAGAATATGCTCTCTATATTATGCCAAGATTCTTTTATTCGGTGGTCGGTGACACGGTCTTGAAGGATATTATATGTGCGAATTTTTTCTGATCTATCCCCTGTCCCAATTTGGCTCTTTCTTTCTCCAGCAAATTTCATTGCATCCTCCTCTATCTTTTTTGCCTCAAGTTTTGCAAGAAGAATTTGCATAGCAAGTTCTCTGTTTTTACCTTGGCTTCTTTCAGACGTACAACGCACATCAATACCTGTCGGCTTATGAATTAAGCGCACGGCAGTTTCTACTTTGTTCACATTTTGTCCTCCAGCGCCACCTGAGCGAGAAAATTCCATTTCAATTTCATCCGGTTTTACTTCAAAATTTATTTTCTTTCTTAAAGGCAAAACAGCAACAGAAGCGGTCGATGTGTGTACTCTGCCTGATTTTTCTGTAGCAGGAATACGTTGAATTCTGTGTACTCCCGTCTCAAAACGAAACTTCTTAAAACAGTCCTGTCCTCGAATTTCAAAAGAAGCCTCTTTATATCCGCCAACAGCACTTAAAGATTCGTTCAACATTCTAAAACCCCAACCATTGGCTCTAGCATACCCACCATACATTTCTGCAAGCTTTTGAGCAAAAAGGGACGCTTCATCACCTCCGGCTCCTGCACGCACTTCGAGAATAAGCTCATTCGGAAATTCATCTTCCTCAACTTCTTTTTTCACAATATCCTCCATTTGATTATACAAATTCTTTTTCTGTTCTTCCAAAGAATCGAGTTCGTCTTTTGCCAAATCTGCCATACTTGGATCCGCTTCTATCATACGAGAAACATCCCCCGCTTGATCTACGAGTTTTTCATATTCCTGTGCCAAAAAAGAAGTTTTATTATTTTTTTTGAATTCATCTAATGACGTCATATGTGTATAGTGTAGCAAATTGTAATGATTTATGTATATTTTCGTGTTTTTTACAAAATCTCTTTAACAATTTTTAATTTCAAATTTTTAATTTTTAAATAATGCTCAAATGTATTAATGTATTAATTTAATAAATTAAAAATTAAAAAATTATTTAAAAATTAAAAATTACAAAATTAAAAATTACACAAAAACACGCCCCCGTATCTTCGAGGACGTGTTTTTGTGTCTTTACTTCTTAGTTGTCTTTGCTGCTCGAGTTTTGAATCTTTCCACACGTCCTGCCGCATCCAAAGTCTTATCTAGGCCAGTATAAAATGGGTGGCAAGCACTACAAATTTCAATTTCTATTTTTTCTTTTGTTCCACCTACTGTAAAAGAGTTGCCACATGCACATGTAGCCTTTGCGTCTTTAAAATATGTTGGGTGTATATCCTTTTTCATTGTGGATAGATATTATAACAAATCAAGCTAAAAAGCAAGCCCGGTAGTGAATTTTCAGCTTAGCAATAATCTCCATTATTGCCATACAAAAATGTTAACATTTTTGTGAGCTGAAAATCTACTACCGGGCAAGCCCGGTAGTGAATTTTCAGCTTAAAATCTACTACCGGGCAAGCCCCGAATTAGTTTTTAGTGCGTAGTTTATCCGCACACTAACACACTTATAACTCTGGGTTTGGTTGTGTGGCTGGTAAAAAAACTGGAAGGTAACAATAATCTTTTGGTAAGTTAGTGTGCGGATGAAGTAGTTGGTAGTTAAATGCAAAACCCAGAATTTTCCTTCGGAAAATTCTGGGTTTTTGTATTTTTGTATTTTTATGATTGTACCTAGCACTCGACTTTGTTTCCTTATGAGCAAAGCGAATTAGGCTAAACAAATTACTAAATTTGTCGCCCGAGTCATATGCTTTAGGAAATACAAGAAATACCCTTGCGGTGCGTGGCATTTTCTCATTCATAAATCTTAAATCCTAAATCTTGAATCTAGAAAATTTGTTTTGCAAATTTTCTAATACTCCCTCATCGTCAGCTGAGCCTCAACCTTTTTAATAAGATCAATAACCACAGACACAACGATCAAAAGTGCTGTACCGCCAATTGTAAGGGCTGCAAAGCCTGTTACAGCTCGCAAGATAAGTGGCAAAACAGCAATCACACCAAGGAAGAGCGCACCCACTAAAGTAATTCGAGTGATGATATTTCCAAGATATTCTGATGTTGGTACTCCCGGGCGAACGCCTGGGATAAACGCACCATTTTTCTGTAAATTTGTTGCGATTGAATCTGGTTCGAATGTCACAGCTGTGTAGAAATATGTGAAGACAAAAACGAACAAGAAATAAAGCACACCGTATATTAGTTGATTTTGAAGGACACCCATTACCCAAGTTGCTCCCCCGGAAATAATTGCATTACCTGAAGTTGCAAGAAATTGTGCAATCATTTGTGGGAAGATAAGAATTGAAAGCGCAAAAATAATTGGGATCACACCAGCCTGATTAATTCGTAAAGGAAGATATGTTGAAACACCTCCATATACCTTGTTTCCTCTCACTCTTTTTGCATATGTCACAGGTACTGGTCTTTCGGCTTCTGTAATGAATACAACACCGCCAATAACAACTAGAGCACAAACAATAAATGCAAGAATCAAAGGAATTTGTGAAGCATTAAAGTTCAACATTATTTCACTTAAAGCACTTGGAATACGAGCCACGATTCCAGAAAAGATAATCAGAGATACTCCGTTTCCAATACCAAATTCAGTGATAAGTTCACCAAGCCACATAAGCAAAACTGAACCAGCTGTCACAATCAACACATTTAAACCAAGCTCAAATGAAGTCATTGCATCTAGCACACCTTGATTTTTAAGCAGAAGAATAAAACCAATTGCTTGTAAAATTGCAAGTGGAACAGTAAGCATTCTTGAATATTGTGAGAATTTCTTTCGTCCAGCTTCACCTTCTTCGTGATATAGCGCCTTTAGTTTTGGCGACATCATTGTTAAAAGTTGCATAATGATAGAACCTGTAATATAAGGTCCCACACCAAGCATCACGATTGAAAGACTAGAAAGTCCTCCTCCAGAAAACACATCAAGAAGGCCAAAAAACTGATTGTTTGAAAGAAATTGTTCAAGCTTTAAAGTATCAACTCCGGGAATCGGGATTGCTGCAAAGGCACGGAAAATAATAAGTGCAACAGCAACAAATATAAATTTTGAGCGAAGATTTTTATCTTTCGCAATTATTCCTAACTTTCGTAAAAATGCTGTCATAGCTTTTTAAGCTGTTACTGTACCTCCCACTTTTTCTATACTTGCTTTTACAGTGGTAGACACTTCACAGCCAGATATATTAACTTTTTTTGTAATTTCTCCGCGTCCAAGGATTTTAACTTTTGGAGTCTTCCCCTTCATAATTGTGATAACTCCTTTTTGCATAAGAGTCTTTGGAGTTACTTTTTCACCACTTTCAAATGATAATTCAATAACAGAAAGAGGAATAGTGACTGGTTTAGTTTGAATTGTCTTGTTACTATTTTTTCCTCGTCCTCGCAACTTTGGCATTCGTTTGATCACATCTCGAAATTCTGGGCGAATTTTATGTCCAGCACGAGCCTTCTGACCTTTTGTTCCTCGGCCAGCTGTCTTTCCGCGCTTTCCACCACGAGCAACTTGAGTACTCTTGATTCGTTTTGTTTTTGATTTTATTGTATGGAATTGCATAATATTTTTTATATCTCGACACCAATCCACGAATAGGTTCGAATGACACGAATAGAATCTTAACAGCTCGGCACGAATGATGCAAATAGAGAGCGAATGTCACGAATGGAATTCTGAATCCCGTATCATATTCGTGTCATTCGTTATATTTATTCGTGTATTGGTGTCGTGCTAATTTATTCGTGTCATTCGTTGTATTTTATTCGTGTTATTTGTGTCGTGTTAAAGTGTTTCTTGTACCTTTGCCTCTTTTGCGACCTTTGTCTTTGGTGTTTTAAGCATTTCAATTGCTTTTAGAGTTGCTTGAGCGATGTTTAATTTATTTTTACTTGGAGAAATAACTTTTGCATTCACATCTTTTACTCCAGCAAGTTCCAAAACATCTCTCATAGCAGATCCAGCGATAATTCCACGTCCCGGAGCTGGCTTAAGCATTACACGAGCACTTGAATATTTACAAGAAACTTCGTGAGGAATTGAAAAATCTTTTGTTCCTCGAACATGAATCAAGTTTTTCTTTGCATCTCGAACTGCTTTGTCGATTGCAAGTGATGTGTCTCCTGCTTTACCAGTACCCACACCCACAGCACCTTTTCTGTTTCCAATAACAATAGCTACTGAAAAATTAAATCGGCGTCCACCTGAAGCAACACGAGTCACACGGCGAATGTTAAGAATTTTTTGATCATATTCTGACTTTACTCTTGGTTCACGCTTTGGACCATTTGGGCGACGATTCTTTTTGAAATCGCGCTTTGGAGCTGTCATTGATGTTTCCTGCTTTTCTACTGTTGCAGAATCAAAACTATCAAAAACAACAGGTGCAATAGCATCTCCCTCTTCTTCTTTTTTAATTATATTATCTGTCATAAATTTAGAAAGTTAAGCCGGCTTCACGTGCAGAATCAGCTAAAGCTTGAATTTTGCCTGTATAAATAAAGCCACCCCTATCAAATGCGACCTTTGAAATACCTACCTTCTTTGCGTTTATTGCGATTTCTTTTCCTACTTCTTTTGCGGCCTCCATCATTGTTCCTTTTGATTTGATTGAAGATGCTGAAGCCAGAGTAACACCCTTAGTGTCATCAATGATCTGAGCGTAAATATATTTGTTTGATTTATAAACAGCTAGTCTAGGCATTAGCGCTGTTCCAGAAATCTTTGCTCGGATACGAGTATGACGAGTTGTTCTCTTGATTGTTTTTTTGTTAGTTCGTGAGTTTTTCATAAAATTACATTTTTATCTCGACACAAATTTACGAATGGGTACGAATGACGCGAATGAAATGCAATGCTGTATTTTATTCGTGTTATTCGTTGTATTTATTCGTGTATTGGTGTCGTGTTCTGTATTATTCATTATACTGTTTTCTTACCTTGCTTGCGACGAATATATTCACCAGCATAGTGAATTCCTTTCCCCTTGTAAGGTTCAGGTTTCTTATAATCTCGAACTATCGCGGCAAACTGACCTACCTTGTCTTTGTTCAAGCCTGAGATAGTCATTGTTAATTTTTCAGTTACTACTTGAAGACCTTCTGGTATAGGAACAATAACAGGATGTGAAAAGCCAAGAGCCATTACGATCTTGCCGTCTTTTACTTCCCATTTGAAACCCACACCTTCAACTTCTAGTTTTTTTGTAAATCCTTTTGTGACCCCCTCGATCATATTGCGCAAGTGTGCAGCATATGTTCCCCAAAGTGCGAGTGACTCAATTTCTTCTTTCTTTACAATGAAATGAGCTTCGTTATCTTTTATTTCAACAATGACTCGAGGATCCATAGTGATAGAAAGCGCG
Source organism: bacterium (assembly GCA_037138095.1). Classification (GTDB taxonomy): domain Bacteria; phylum Patescibacteriota; class Minisyncoccia; order Phycocordibacterales; family CAIZIN01; genus CAIZIN01. The sequence continues at coordinate 588 of JBAXIZ010000008.1, read as the reverse complement.
CCTTTTGGCCCCTTCACGGAAAGTGTGCCTTCGGAGAAGGTAACTTCTACACCTTGTGGTATGTTTGTTGGTTTTTTTGCTAGTCGTGACATAGTTGTAGAAATTACCAAATATTAAATAGGGCTTCGCCACCAAGCTTTCGAGCTTTGGCTTCTTTGCCCGTCATCACACCTTGTGGGGTTGTGATTATGAGTAAACCGTATCCGTTTTTGACCGGAACTATTTCTTTCGCCTTTAGATACACACGTCTTGAAAAGTGAGAAACTCGCTTTACATTAGTGATAACTGGCTTCTTGTTAACATAGAGAAGTTCAACCTCAATTGTTTTTTTGACATCGCCTTTCCCCACTTCTTTCACTTTACCTACATAACCTTCTTTTTCAAGAAGTTTTAATATCTCTAATTTCATTTTAGAAAATGTAATTACCGCAGATGGAAGACCTGCAGAATTTGAATTCTTAAGATGAATAATTAGATTTGAGATTGAATCTGTTACCATGATGATTTTTTGATGCCTGGAATAAGACCATTATTGGCCATTTCCCTAAAGCAAACGCGACACAGCCCGAAGTCCCGCATATAAGCTCG
>JBAXIZ010000007.1:0-12166 GCA_037138095.1 bacterium | reverse complement strand
AAATTACAAAATTAAAAATTGTTCATATACTATAGATTATTAAACAACTTCAACTTATCTATAACCACTTTTTTCATTTGCTCTACAGCACTTACCTCATACTTATACGCCGCTACCTCGTCAGGGTTTTCCTCTAATCCACTTTCAAGCCCCTCTCGAAAAGCTACACGAAGTTCTGTATTTACATGAACAACAGCACAGCCAGCCTTAATCGCACTTCGAACATCCTCATCACTATTTCCCGATGCTCCATGAAGTACAAGCGGGACACCTGTTGCATTTCGAATTTCTTCAATCCTCTTGATATTTAGTTTTGGATCCTTGCCCACACCTATCATCCCATGCATATTCCCCACCGCTGGAGCCAACATAAAAGCTCCACTTTCACGAACAAGTTTTGCTGCATCGTCTGGATGTGTGAGAGAATTTTCATCAAACGCAATGTCTGTCGGCACTTCTGTATGAACCTCTGAAGATGTACCTATATATCCTAGCTCACATTCAATTACCACATTTTTTTCTTTTGATACAACGTACTCGACACAAGATTTTACATATTTAACATTCTCATCAAGTGACAATTTTGAACCATCTACAGTTATAGAATCAAAACCCTTATCAATAGACTTTTTTGCGGATTCAAATGAATGCGTATGATCTGCATTCAAAAAGATAGGTAAACCAGTCTTTTCCTTTTCGGCTTTTACAATAGCACTGATTTCCTCCACTCCCACAAAATTCCTTTCACCTTCAGAAACACCAATAATAACAGGAACTTTTAATTCGCTTACTGCTTCCACAATAGCTTTCACCCCTTCTAAATTTGAAATATTAAAATGCCCGACTGCAATCCCTTTTTCCTCAGCTTCTAAAATATACTCTTTTAATGTTTTTGCCATATTGGATATATTGTACCAAAGATTCCTCCATTCTGGTACAATATACATTATGATATTTAATAAAAAGAAATTAACCCTTGTTTCAATCGGGGATGTTGCAGTGGATGCTTTTATAAGAATAAAAGAGGCTCATGAAGTTTGCAGTATAAATTCAGAAACCTGCCAACTGTGTTTAAGTTTTGCAAATAAGATACCTTATGAATTTGATGAGATAATTCCTGCAGTTGGAAATAGCGCCAATGCGGCAGTCACTTGTTCGAAATTAGGATTTTCTTCTTCATTGATTGCACATGTAGGAAAAGACAGGAATGGTATAGCATGTGTAAATACTCTTAAAAAATTTAAAGTAAATACTTCGCATATTTATTCACATAAAGAAAAACGTACAAATTATCATTATGTTCTTTGGTACGGACCAGAGCGAACAATTCTCGTAAAGCATGAAGAATTTCCATACCATCTGCCGAATATAAAAAAACCAGATTGGGTATATTTAAGTTCAATGGGTGCAAACTCAGTAGACTATCATGAAGCCATTGAAAATTATCTTTTGAAAAATTCAAGTATAAAGCTTGCTTTCCAGCCGGGAACATATCAAATGAAAATGGGTGTAGAAGCTTTGAAAAATATTTATGCTCGTACAGAAATATTTATTTGTAATGTTGAGGAAGCAGAATTAATAACCGAAACAAACACAAAAGATATTCGTATACTTTCAGAAAAGATTTTTGCACTTGGACCAAAAATAGTTGTAATTACCGACGGACCAAAAGGTTCATATTCATTTGATGGAAAAAAACTTCTATTTTTAGATGCATATCCACAAGAACCAGCTTATGAAAGAACTGGCGCAGGAGATTCATATTCCGCTACATTTATGACAGCTATAGCCTATGGAGAAAATATTGAAACCGCAATGAAATGGGCTTCGGTAAACTCAATGAATGTTTGTAAATTTGTCGGCGCACAAAAGGGACTACTTACAATTCCAGAAATAAAAGTATATTTAGATAAAGCTCCAGCAGATTGGACGACGAGAGTAATTTAAAGTCGACACAAAACAACGAGCGAAGCGACTATGTTTTGTGTCGTCCTCGCGAATGCGGGGATCCAGGTTAACCAATACAAAAAAATACAGGGGATTTTGGCTTCGCCAAAATCCCCTGTTTGTATGAATTATTATCTCGAGGCCTTCCTCAGCTCTGATGTTGTAATTCGAACAGCTTCCTTAAACCATTCGTCCCTAAATCCCCTATGCTTACTGTAATCTTCTTAGCCCCATTTCATTTTTTGCTTCTCTTCATCCCAAACGTTTCGTCCTTTTTTATTAGCTTCATAGAGCCACCTAGCGACATCTTTCTGAACGAGAAGCGGTTCGATTATCAGTTTTTGAGTCAGTACTCCAACGGGATAAACATCGATTACATCCCCTTCGCAAGAAAGCCAACTATGTCTGAACGAGCAATAAAAAGAGCCGTCGCAATAAGGGATTCTAAAGACTCTACTGCAAGCCCTAGCAAGAATATGGCAGGATAAAGCTACTGGATCTCCCCATTTATCAATCAATCCTCCAAAATTCACCTCTTGCATATTACAAACAACTCTACTGATTTTTTCAAAAATCTCGGTTGTCTCTGGTTTCACCAAAGTTAGTGCGTATGAATTCATAATTTGTCTGGTTTCTAAATGTGATATTACAATTTTGGTCAAACATGTCAAGTTTTTTAATTGTATTCCCATATTAAAAAATGTTTCAAATTTCACGATCACGAAATTTGAAACATTCTATATTACAACTCTATTTATTCTCCTCCTCCACCCACTCAAATCTTGGCTTCCTTTCTCCATTTATCTCCACTTCCTCATTCCACATTGAAGATGGTCTTGCCCAAAACTTCGACATATCATTTTCGTACAAAGCTTCATAAATAACTAAATCTTCCAAAGTCTCAGAATGTTTTGCAACAAAATGAACTTTGTATAAAGTCCCTTTTTTTGAATGCTTATAAATTCCTGGTTTTATTTCCATAATTGATTTTGGTTAATTTTCTAAATGGATTCTACTCTCTTATTAAAACTTTTTCAACAGCCTTCCTAATCGCACTTTCATCCATTCCATAGTGCTTGATAAGTTCCTCTGGCTTTCCACTCTGCCCAAACTCATCTTTCACTCCAACGAACTCAATTGGCACAGGAAAAGTTTTTGCTAAAAATTCTGCGACGGCTCCACCCATTCCTCCAGCAATTTGATGCTCTTCCACCGTCACAACTTTTCCAGTTTTCTCCACACATTCTAAAATAGTTTTTTCATCAAGTGGTTTTATTGTCGAAAGATTTATGACAATAGACCCAACACCTTTATGTCGAAGTTCCTCTGCCACAACAAGAGCTTTATGCACCAACGCACCGGTTGCAATAATTGTTACTTTTGGATTTTGTTCTTCAAAAAATACTTGTGCTTTGCCGATTTCGAAAGAAGTTTCTTCGGTTGTTATAACTGGGGTTTTCTCCCGTGCGAGACGAATATAAGTGGGCTCAAGGGTCCTAGAAGCCTCTAGGGTGGCCTTCCTCGCTTCTATTGCATCGCAGGGTGAAATGACCACCATCCGTGGAATAACGCGTGTAAGGGCAATATCTTCAATCGCTTGGTGAGTACCTCCATCTGGTCCAACAGAGACTCCAGCGTGAGAGCCTGCAATTTTTACAGGTACATTATTGTAACAAATTGTTGTGCGAATTTGTTCCCAGTTTCTTCCCGGTGAAAACATTGCATAAGAAGTGATGAAAGGAATTTTCCCCATCGAAGCCATGCCCGAAGCAACACTAGCAAGATTTTGCTCTGCAATTCCCATTTGGATAAATCTTTTTGGAAATTTATTTCTAAACAAATTCATTTGAGTTGATTCAGTAAGATCTGCGCAAAGACCCACAACTTTTTCATTTTCTTCTCCGGCAACAACAAGACCTTCACCAAAACCCATCCTAATAGGTTTCATTTCACAATCTTTATCAAAGATTCTTTTATTTAGTTTTACATTTTTATTGATCATCTATTTAAGAATCAATTTCATTCCCAAACCTTCAGTGACTTTTTTTATAAAAGAAAGAGTTGGGTTTGTCCTTCCGGACTCAAATCGTGCAAGTGCCGACTGAGCTATCCCAATCTTATCAGCAAGCTCTTTTTGTGTAAGTGCTTTTTTTGCCCTGGTTTTTACTATTGCTTCAAGTATTTGAAATTCAATATCTGGCTTTTTCATGGCAAGCCGGACACCGGGTCTTTTTAGAGATTCTTTTTTAAATTGTTTAAAAGTTTTCATATTATTCTTGTTATTCTTGTTATTTAGCTTTTCTAACTACATACACAATATAACATATATGTTATATTACTGCAACTTATTTTTTAATGAAAAAACATAGTCAATTTCTTTTTTTGGAATTGTATTCGTCTTTTTAATAAAAGCATGCAAAATAACAGCTTCCCCATCCTTATAAACAAAAAATATTCTGATATGCCGTATTCCAATAACTCTCAATTCAAAAATTCCTTTCCCTACTGCTTTTGTATGAGGATAATCTATACCATTACCATATTTTTCTAACAGCCCAAGAGATTTATTTATTTTTTCAACAGAAACATCATCCAGCCCAAAAAGAAAATAGTATGTTTTTGAAAAAAGAAATTTAATATTCATTTTAATTATTCTCACTTTTTATTCGTCCTCCCAACGTTCTCAAAATCTCCAAAGCTTTCTCCCCCTCTTCTTTACTTGGTGGCTTACCATGCCATTCTGGTTTTCTTTCAAACATCGGCACACCTTTGCCGGGGATTGTGCGCACAATAATTACTGAAGGTTGATTCTGTACAGCTTTTGCTCTATCAATAGCTCCAATTATTTCTTCAAAATTATGTCCATCAATTTCTTGAACGTGCCAATTAAAACTTTCCCATTTTTTATTTAAAGGTTCGAGAGGCATCACATCTTCTGTAAATCCATCTATCTGAATATTATTTCTGTCCACAATCGCAATCAAATTTCCAAGCTTTTCTTTTCCTGCAAGCATTATAGCTTCCCAGTTTTGACCTTCGTCAAGTTCGCCGTCACCAAGCGAACAATATATGAATTTCTCCCAAGATTCCCCTTTATCAATTTTATCAGCTAAGGCCATCCCAACAGCTTGCGAAAGTCCTGAGCCAAGAGGACCAGAACTTGTTTCAAGAGCCGGAAGCCATTCGCGATGTGGATGCCCCTGCAAATGTGAACCAAATTTTCTCAAAGTTAAAAGTTCGTGTACAGGAAAATATCCTCGATGTGCCATCACGGCATAAAGCACTGGGCAGATATGTCCGTTTGAAAGTACAAAACGATCACGCTCTTCCCAAAAAGGATTATGCGGATCGTGTTTTAAACTATGAAAATACAAAGCAGTAAAAACATCCGCCATACCAAGTGGCCCAGCAGTATGTCCCGAACCAGCTTCCATAAGCATTTCTATAATAGACTCACGAATTGAATTCGCTTTTAGTTCTAGTTCTTTTATTTCTTGATCAGAAAGAGCCATTATCAAGAATTATTATTTAATGTTCTTGCCCACCTTATTCATAATTTTAGTTATTCGATCATCATGATTATCGAGCCTTGATTCTATAAGTGATATTTTTTTGAAATATGTATCCTGCATGACAAATCGATCATTTGTAGATAAAATATCTCGTCGTACTGTAACAAAATTTTTTGCTGTTTCTTCCTCAAATTTTTCTAATCTCTTATTTACATCAAATAAACCTTTAGCTGTCATCATAGCTAAATTATCAACGGTTGTAGCTAAATTATCTAGATTGTCAGTTAAATCGTCAACTTTTACGGCTAGTTTATCAACAGTGTTAGTCAAATCATCAACTTTCACAGCCAACTTATCCACCGTTATAGCTAAACCATTGGTTTTTACAGATAGTTTATCTACAGTTGAAGTTAAACCATCAACCTTAACAGCCAACCCATCTAAGGTGACTGCTTTTTTGTCATTTTTTTTAGGAGTTACTTTTTTCATCCCGTTAGAAATTTACTTAATAATCTAATTACAAAACTTACAATATTCTGCCAAATCACCCCAAAACTCTAGTCTGTGCCTATGGTAAATTTCTAACGGGATAAATAGCTTCCCTATTATATCAAATTCCTGAACTTAGCAACAGCATCTTTTGGCTCTAGTTCTCCTTGAAAAATTGAATGCCCGGCGACAAATCTGTCCACTCCAGCATCAATTAAACTTTGTAAATTTTCAAAATCAACACCACCATCAACGCTAATCAAAATCTCTGGATATTTTTCTCTAATTTCTTTTATTTTCTTCAAAACTCTCTCATCAAATTTTTCATGCTGATATCCAATTCGGTCAATACCCATGCACTGCACAACACTTATATCATCTATGATATATTCCAAAGCTGATATTGGCGTATCAATATTTATGGCCACACCAACTTCTAGCAAATCATCTTCTTTGGTGTATTTATGTTCAATTTTAAGCATTTCCATTGTTTCAGGAATTCCTTCACTTTCAATATGAAAAATTAATCTTTTTGCTCCAGCTTGTATCCACTTCTCCGCATCTTCTTTTGGATTTTGTACCATCAAATCAATCTCATAGTCTATCTTTTCCCATTCAGGCAAACCTTCTTCTTGTTCTAATATTTTTCCTAATTCCCCACTATCATTTTTATATGGCCAACATTTGCTCGGCACAAAAATTCCATCACAAATATCGATCTGTACTAATCGCACAGAATCTTTTACAGCCTCAACATGACCCAAAAGGTCATTGAAATTTTCTGGTAGTATTGCTGGGATTATTTCTTTCATTTTGTTAAAAATTATCTCGACACCAATCCACGAATGAGTGTGAATGCCACGAATGGAATTCCTTGCATTGTCATCCTTGCGAATGCGAGGATCCATGCTAATTCGAATTTTCATGGATTCCCGTCTTCACGGGAATGACAGAAGGAGATGCTGTCTATTTTATTCGTGTCATTCGTTGTATTTATTCGTGTATTAGTGTCGTGTTCTTACTTAATAAATAACTATACTACTTTCAATTCTTCTATCTTCTTAATCCTCCTCACATGATTTGCCCCATTTGAAAACTGAGTGAGCAACCAAGTTTTAACAACTTCACCAATTTCATTTTGATTCACAAAGCGTGCGCCAATTGAAAGAATATTTGCGTCATTATGCGCACGCGAAAGCGTAATGATTTCCATTGGTCCACCATAAAAAACAGCAGCTCGAACATTTGGGTATCTGTTGCAAACAATGGCTTCACCTTGACCCGAGCCCCCAAGAACAATAGCTCTATCTTCTGGATTTTTAGAAATCATTTCGGAAGCTTTCGAAATTGTATCCGGGTAATCATCATTTTCGTCATACATTTCTGGCCCAAGGTCAACAACCTCAAAACCAAGATTTGTGACAAAATCTACCAAACCTTTTTTAAGTTCAAGCCCCGCATGATCTGATGCAAAATATATAGTCATAAATTTTTAATTTTTAATTTTGTAATTTTTAAATAATTTTTTAATTATAAAATTTACTAAAACAAGCCAAGTATTGTCATCCTCGGGTACTCCAGGGGTTGAATTGTGTGGGACACAATTCAAAGGCGGAGTGTGACGACACGAGCCGGGATCGAGCAAATTTCTAGTAAGAAATTATGTGTGATCCAAGTTAATTCCATTATACAGCTTATAAGGATATTTAGAGAGACTTGACAATATATTTGCTTATGCTATAATATAGTGTAGGTTAAGGCTATAGATGTGCCTACAAACATCAGTTCAAATCTAAACAAATGAAATTCAACATCCGCGAAAAAATCGGGGTTGTCATTCTGGCAATCACAATTATTCTTTGTATTATTGGGTTAATATCACCCCAAGTCTGGATTGCTGTGGTAGCAGTCATTTCAATAATATTAGGAGGTTTCCTAGTTCTTGGCCCCATAAAAACGAATGCCCACTGACAAAGTTCGGCGAACAGCACATTGTGTTGTTCACCGATTTTTTATTTCTCCCCTTTCAAAATAATCCTTTCTTCAAACCCTCCCCTTTCTTCTCTTTTTCTTTTTCTTATTTCTTCCACATTTTCATATTCTGGAAGTTTTTTGAGAGCTTCAATTACCTCGAGAACATCTGCGAGTTCTTCCGCACTTCCTGCCTCAGAAAATTCAACAATCTCTTCGCCAAGTTTTTTTATTAACTCAGTTTTATATTCTTCAGATGAAGCAATTCTTTTTTCATAAGGAATACCAAGCCCATCAAGCTTTGCAGGAATTCCATCACGAACTAATTTGTTATAACTTTCCATATTTAGAATTTATATTAGTTTGTCATTCCTGCGGAGGCAGGAATCCAGTCTGTATGATTCTGAACCTGGATCCCCGCATTCGCGAGGATGACAAAATACTTTCTTACAACAATCCTCCTGCAATCACAACATGCTCCACAAGTGCATGTGTGTATCCCATCTCATTATCATACCAAGCGCAAACTTTTACTAAGTTTCCATCGATAACCTTTGTAAGGCCTAGGTCGGCGATAGAAGCATGTGAATCTCCAAGAATATCAGATGAAACAATAGGATCTTCTGTCACGGTGAAAACTTTTCCCCATCGTTCTTCACCCGCAGCTTTTTTCAAAAGATTATTTACTTCCTCTACTGTTGTGTTTCTCTTTGCAATAAATGTTACATCGGCAATTGAGCCTGCGATTATTGGTACTCGCATTGAAATACCATCAAACTTGCCCACCATTTGTGGAAGCGCTTTACCCACGGCAATAGCCGCACCGGTTGAAGTTGGCACAATATTTTGTCCCGCCGCTCTCCCCTCTTTAAAATCTTTTTTGTTTGGACCGTCGACAATACTTTGACTTGCTGTATATCCATGCACAGTATTTAGAATTGCTTTTTCAATACCAATAGCTTCATCTAAAATTGCAATCAAAGGACTTGCTGCATTTGTTGTACAAGATGCGTTTGAAGTGATTAGGCAATCTTTAATTTTTTCATCATTGATACCAAGGAGAATTGTTTCAGCTTTTTGCGCACCTTCTGCATCTTTCACAGGCGCTGAGATAACAACTCTTTTTGCACCAGCATCCAAATGAGCTTTTGATTTTTCATAACTTGTGAAAAGTCCTGTTGATTCGACAACAATATCCACGCCGAGTTCTTTCCATGGCAAATTTGCAGGATCTTTTTCAGAAACATATCGCACAGTTTTTCCATCGATAATTAGATTTCCGTCAGAAACTTTTACATCGAGCCCACTCCTACCGTATGCACTATCGTATTTCAAAAGATAAGCAATATTATTAATATCCGCCAAGTCGTTCATAGCAACAACTTCTATATCCTCTCTTTTTGAAGCTAGTTTATAAAACGCTCGCCCAATTCTCCCTGCCCCATTGATTGCAACTTTTATCATGTTTAAATATATTAAAAATTAATTAACTTCTACATTATAACATACACAGCTATTAGGCTCTAGGTGTTAGGTTTTAGCAAAAATACCAAGGAGACCTTTGTTATTTTTATATTATTTTGGATATTTTTTTTACTCCCAAAAAACACCTTCTTGTGTTGATTTCTTTTATTACTATTATGAATCTCTGATTTAAAATGACCACATCAAGACATTTGATCATATTTAGTTATTACATCATCTGAATATAAAAAGTCATCAATATCAATAGGTTCAATAGTTATCTGATCATCATCTACATTTAACGAGAATACAACCTGTCTTTTAACAAGATACACTGCACAAACTTCTCCATATTCAGAATTATCATATCTTTTCCCGGTGTAAGGACTTCGTTCCGGTTTTAGACCAGCTTTAAAAGCCATCTTCCATGATTTTTTAGCTGGTGGCTCTGTTAATTCATATTCATCATCATTTACGAAAACACTACCTAAGAAAAATATCCGCTTCCCTTTCCAATCTTCTGGGATTTGCTCACGGTTCAAAAATAAATACTTAAGTACAGAGACATTAAGAAACTTAACACCCTCATCTTTACTTCGTTCTAATATCCGACGAATAGTCATATGACCATTATTTTGTGGCTGATAAAAATAATTTTTATTTTTATCCCATTCAATATTCCCAATAGATACATTTCTTTCAGAAACACTTATATCTCCACCGTGTGACCAATATCCAACATTAGCAAGTCTCTTAATTTCATCAAAAGTCGGACATACAGATGTATCAATTATATTTTCACCATCTTTGATTTCCTGTACAACACCCGATTTCAAAGACCCCTCTTCTGATATAGTGTATTTTTCCATACTAAAAATTATACCTTAAAAACACCTTTCTGCCACTTAACAAAAATATCAAGGGGAGACCTTGGTATTTTTTGTTTAGGGTGTCATTCCCGCAAAGGCGGGAATCTAGAAAATTATAAGAAAGACAAATATATTAAGACTGGATTCCCGCCTCCGCGGGAATGACAAGCTAGAGCCTAGTGCCTAAAGTCTAGAGCCTAGTTCAAAGCTTTTTCTAACTCTTCCTTAATAACCGCCGGATCTCCAGAGCCTTTCATCGCTTTCATACCTTGTCCAACAAGGAATTGAATCAGGTTTGTTTTGCCAGCTTTGTATTCAGTAACCACAGTTGGGTTTTCTGCCAAAATTTGTTCAACAACTTTTTTCAAAGCATCTGGATCATTCGAAAGGATAAATCCATTTTTCTCTGCAATTTCTTGTGGCTCTCCACCATCTTTGTACATAATCGCCAAAATATCTTTCGCTCCCCGAGAAGAAATCTTTTTATCTGAAACAAGATTAATAAGGGAAGCAAAACTTGTGTGTGGAATTTTTGCAACAACTTCATCGATTGAAATATTTTCTTTTCGTGAAAGTCCCACAACGTCACTAGTAACATAATTTGATGCCAAAACCACTTTGTTCTTATCACCTCCAAAATCCTTTATCACATTTTCAAAAAATTCACCCAAAGCAAAATCGCGTACAAACATTTCTATATCTTCGTTCTTAATACCTAAAACAGGAGTACCTGTTCGGCCGACCAATCCTCCATCGGATTGGTTTAGGCCAAATTCTTTTTCATATCTCTCTCTTTTCTCCCATGGTAATTCTGGGATCTCACCCCTCAAAGCCTCTATAGAAAATTCAGGGATCTGGGAAATATAAAGTTTTGGTAAATCTGGCTCAGGGAAATATCGATAGTCGTGAGAATCTTCTTTCTTTCTTTGCGAGAAAGTTGTTCCAGTATTTTCATCAAATCCTCTAGTTTCCTGCACAATAGTTTCTCCTTTTTCATAAGCTTCAATATGTCGTTTCATTTCATATTCAATAGACTTTTCGGCAGCTTTAAATGAGTTCAGGTTTTTCACTTCAACCTTTGTCCCAAGTATAGGTCTTCCTTCCGCGTCCATTCCGCGTCCATTCTGCGTGCGTTCCGCGACCGATATATTTGCCTCCACACGCATTTCACCTTTTTCCATATTTGCTTCTGCAACACCAAGTGTTCTCAAAAGTAATTGAAGCTCTTCTGCAAAAGCACCAGCTTGCCTTGCACTTTTAATAACAGGCTCTGTCACAAGCTCCATAAGAGGCACGCCCGCACGATTATAATTTAAAATAGAAAAGTCACCTTTATCATGTTGAGATGTTCCCGTATCTTCTTCAAGGTGAATACGTGTAATCTTCACACCAGCAAGTTCACCACCTAGAACTAGTGGATATTTGTATTGAGAAATTTGGTAACCTTTTGGAATATCAGGGTAGAAATAATTTTTTCTATCCCACTCTGTAAAATCAGCAATTTTTCCACCAATGGCTCGCCCCACTTTTATCACAGATTTAATAGCCTCCTTGTTTAAAGTAGGCAAAGTCCCCGGGTGGCCCATACAAATAGGACAAACATTCACATTTGGCTCTTTTTCATCTGGGTTGTTTTTACAAGCACAAAACATCTTTGTTTGTGTTTTAAGCTCCGCATGGACTTCTAAACCGACAGTAAGTTCATATTCTTTCATAAAGACTATATTACACGACAGACCCCTTTTTTCAAAATATCGAAATCAACAACCGAAATAATAGGTAAATTTATAGGTCAACTTATCCATATTTAATTTTATACCCAAAAAGTAATAAATAATCTAAAAAATATATGTAATTCTAGCGTACCGGCCGGTACGCTAGAATTACATATAGGATATTCAATTTTAAATATAC
>JBAXIZ010000006.1:0-12484 GCA_037138095.1 bacterium | reverse complement strand
TTGTCCCGTTAGAGATAGGAAACGTTATTAATTGTTTACCACCCTTCACGTCTTTTGTTAATTTTTTTTTGTTAAACATTTTTTTTAAATTAAAACGTTTCCGTAAAAACATGTTATTTTAGAGAAACTTTCTTTTTGTAATTTTCTCAATTAGTAATTTACAAAATAAACAATGGTATCTCTAACGGGATGAATTTATACTGTACCACCCACCCAAGCCTTGCCCGGTTCTTCATTGTTAAATATTATACCACTATTTATAATTAAATTCGAAATATTTTGATAATAGGTTATTTTTTGGTTGTCTAGGTCGCTAATTTCTTTCATAAGGACAAGGGCTTTCAATGGGTCAGACTTTGCTTCTTCGAGAGAAATGATTTTTTCACCCATTGAATAATAAACATTTACAAGATTTAAATAATATTCATTCATTGCTTGAATAATTGGAATTTCCACAAAATCAGTCGCACATTTTTTGTAAAGGGAACCAGTTTGAACTGGATCCTCTGTCCCTATGGCAACCCTTTTTATATTTTCAAGACAAGACGCTTCTTTTACAGCAAAAGTATTTGCGAAATTTCGAAGATTTGCTTCGGTGCTTTTAACTATTTTAAGATCAGAAAGCACATATTGTGGCGCATTTCCTAGGCTGATAGATGCGTATGCGCTCACAGCTTCATCCACAAAGGCTTGGCTATCTGTATCTGTAAGCCCAACATCCCCAGCTCCTGAATAGTATTTAGCAAATAAGTTTTTAGAAAAACTCTCTGTTAAATTTTCATTGGCTTCAATTGGATTATTTATTTGTGTTTCCGAATTGTCGGTTTCTCCGGTTACAAAATTATAGTCTTCTGTATTTATTATTTCTTCATCATTATTTGAGCTTGTTTCAAGAGAGATGGGGCCAAAATTTTTGTCTGTTTGATTTTTTGCGATCACGAGCATTGCAAGGAAGAGGATACAAGCAATTAAAATGTAGAGAGTTTTTTTGGTAGGTTGGTACATGACAATAGTATATCAAAACTTATGTTATAATGAAAATAAATGAATAATTTTTATACAAAACTTTTTTATATTTTATTATTGTGTTTATTTACGCCACTTTTTGTAAATGCATATCAATTTACAAAAGACCTAAAGCAGGGAGATTTTAATAATGATGTTTTGGAGTTACAGAAAATTTTAAATTTAGACACTGAAACTGCTGTTTCTTTTTCTGGTGCTGGTTCAAAAGGAAATGAAACAAATTATTTTGGAAACCTTACAAGGCGGGCTGTTGTTCGTTTTCAGGAAAAATACAGAAGTGAAATTCTTATATCGAACAGGCTAAATGCCGGAACAGGTTTTGTGGGGCCGTCCACAAGGTTAAAACTTAACGCCTCACCTTTAATTTCTGAAACAACTTCACAAACAAAAACAAACATTTCTCCTATTGTGATTGACAAAACCCAGCAAAACAGTTCATTCAATGAAATTAATCCATCCGAAAAGAAAACTGCCGGATCATTTTTTGGTGGTGTATTTAGTAGGATAGATAAGCAGACCATTTCTTCGATTGGTTCAACTTTAGATATTGATACTTTGAGTTTGTTCCCCTCTTTATCAAAAGAAGTTAAGGTTTATAATATTGAGCCATATCAAGCAAAACCAGGCCAGAAAGTTGTTATTAATGGGACGGGTTTTTCCCAAAATGGTAATATTTTTTCATTTGGTTCCACAAAAACTGATAGTTTAAGTTGTGAATATGCAACATATTGTGAAATAACTCTTCCAGATAATGTGGTGGCGGGTGAACAGAATGTTTCTTTAGAAAATCTTACTGGAAATAGCTCAAAGCAAGGTTTTTCCGCAAAGGTTTTTGTGACAAATAACCCTGTAATGCCATCAAAAATTATTTCTTCCTCACCAGATTCTTTAAAGGAAAATGATATAAACACGGATATAATGCTGAAGGGGGAAAGGTTTGATTTGCAAAACAATTATATTTCAACCCCTTTGGGAGAAATTGGCCCTTATAGTTCTTCAGATAGAAAAACTATCGTTTTCTCTTTGGGGGGGCTTAAAAATCTTGATAAATTGATTGCAAGAGGAAAAAGTCTGAAGGTGCAAAATATTCCATTGCCATTTAGGGTGACTAATCAATACGGGGTGGGGGAGGTTTTTAATATAAACTTAATAATTAATTAAAAGTAAAATGAAGAGCTATATTATTATTTTGATCGTTGCGCTTGCTTTTATTTTTCCACATAAAACTGAAGCCTTCATCCCAACAGGTGGTTTTAATGTTTATACTGTTCCTTGTGCATGTAGCGGTGCAACAGTTTGGTATACGTGGTATTTCCCATTATGGGTTGGTGGAGTTCCTATGTCGGCCCCTCTTGCTATTGGAATACCTCCTAAAGCTATTTGGTATAGATGGTATGATCCGGTTGTTCCATCAACATGGTCCTTAGGTAAGTTTATGCCCGGAGTACAGTCTTGTTGGCAACCGTCCCCCACCGGTTGTTCGCCGTGGCCTGTTTTGGGGCATATGTATGAGGTGGGGAGTTCGTTGCCACTTCCAATACCAAAAAAATAAGAAATTAATATATAAAATTATGATAAAAAGCCGTTCCCTTCGGGAACGGCTTTTTACTATTCTTAAATCTTGAATCATAAAACTTAAATCTTTGTTGTGATTTCAAGCCACTGTTCTACTGTAAGATTTTCCGCTCTCTCGTTTTCTTTAATACCAAGCTTTGCTAATTTTTCTTTTGAAATAATTTGTTTTAAATTGCTTGAAAGTGTTTTTCTTTTGTGTGCGAAGCCTGCTTTTACTACTTCAAAGAATTTTTGCTCAATCCCCTCCCCGCTGTCATTCCCGTACCCGTATTCACGAGCATAAACTCCGGCGGAATCCAGTCTTTTGAATTTATCTTTAGAAATATTATCAATTAAAAGAATTGCAGAATCCACTTTTGGTGGTGGGAAGAAACATCCAGCTTTCACAGTTTGAATATATTTTGGTTCCCCATAAACTTTTACACTAATTGAAAGAATACTCTCCTTCCCCTCTTTTGTTTTTGAAGAACCTTGAATCGTTGTGGTGATTCTCTCTGCAACCTCTTTTTGAACTAGTACAACAATTAAAGACGGCTGAAAATTTCCCGAAAGAAACTTTCTAGTGATTTCACCGGTGATGTAGTAAGGGATGTTGGCGATTAGCTTGTAGTCCTTAGTCCTTAGTCCATAGGTAAATACATCAAATTCCAAAACATCTCCGTGTATAAGTGTGAGTTGTTTTGATTGTATTTCTTTTGCAAAAAGTTCTTCAAGTACAGGGATTAGGCGGTCATCTTTTTCTATTGCAATCACATTCGCTCCAGCACTCAAAAGTCTTTTTGTAAGAGCTCCCTTACCTGGTCCGATTTCAAGCACGGTGTCCCCTTTCACAACTCTGCCGGCTTTGATAATTGCATCCAAAGCTCCATCAGAATTCAAAAAGTTTTGACCAAGTGACTTTTTGGCTTTAATTCCGAATTCATCTTCGTTTTTTGTTGAGTGTTCTTTTTTATTCATAAATATCGTGGTCACCAGTAGAAAGTAATTTTATTTTATCGTTTTCAATCTCAAAGATTATTCTATATGAATAATCTATATTACATGCATAAAAATTCTTTAACTTCCCGTTTAATTTATGTGTTTTTAAAATTGGGTTGAAAGGATTTTTTTCAAGTGTTGTGATTATTTTTTGGGCTTTTGTAATAATTTTACCTGGGAGTTTTTTGTATTCTCTAATAAACCTTGTATTGTAAATTATTTTCATATAAAAAATTTATCTTAACAAATCTTTCACAGATTTTAACTCTTTCCAACCCGACTTTTTTGCAGACTCTTTTTTCAGTTCCTCCGCAAGCTTATCTGTATTCCACCCACGAATAAGATGACGAATAAATTCGCTTGTTGTAGAAAAACCTCCCTCTTTTACACCTTTTTTTATTTGCACCACCATTTCCTTTGGTAGTGATATGTTTAATATTTCTCTCATGTTTTTTGTTTTAGTTAGCTTGTAATACTTTGTATTACAACTATATCATAGGCAACATATATAAGTCAAAGGACAAAAGTCAAAGCTTAGAATTTAAACTCAA
Source organism: bacterium (assembly GCA_037138095.1). Classification (GTDB taxonomy): domain Bacteria; phylum Patescibacteriota; class Minisyncoccia; order Phycocordibacterales; family CAIZIN01; genus CAIZIN01. The sequence goes on along the minus strand of JBAXIZ010000006.1, from coordinate 8,354 downwards.
AAATAGTTAAGTGGAAGACAAAATCTCACCTTTTGGGTGAGATTTTGTATTGCAAGTTTTTAATTTTTACTTGAACATTTGAGTTTTGAATTTTGACCTTTGACTTACCTAGAAGTCTATCAAGTACTCCCTCTTTTTTCTCTCTGGCTTCTCGGGCACCTCTTCAAAATGTTCATCACCAATGTCTCCAATAAATTCTGATGGAATTCCCATTCTTTTTTCTCCGAAAATTGTACGGACGCTTGCGCAAGAAAGAAACACTTTCTTTCCTGCTCTTGTCACAGCCACATACATAAGTCGCCTCTCTTCCTCTTCATCCTTCTCTTCCCCATCTCTTCTGCTTGGGAAAAGTCCTTCTTCCAAACCTGTTACAAAAACATAATCAAATTCTAAACCTTTTGACGCGTGAATGGTCATAAGTTTCACTGCTGGTTTCTTTTCATCAACTTCGTCTTGATCGCTTGCAAGTGCTGTTTCTTCGAGCATTTTTTCTATTCCCTCCCCCTGTGTCATTGCATCGTATTTTAAAGCGAGAGTCACAAGTTCTTTAATGTTTTGAAGTCTTTCAAGCCCTTCGTCCCCTTCTTTCATTAAATATGTTTCAATTCCAGATTCTTTTAAAATAAATTTTACAACATCACTTGGTTTTTTACTTGCAAGCTCTGCTTGTAGTTTTGAAATAAAACGTCGAAACGAAGCCACGCTCTCCCCCGCTTTTCCACCAAGTTCGTGTTCTTTCCCTTCAATTATTTTTAATAGTGTCACCTTTCCAATGCCTCTAGGTGGGACATTTACAATTCTTGTTAGGTCTGAAAGTGATTCAGGATTTAATGCAAAACGTATAAACGACAAAATATCTTTAACTTCTTTTCTTTCGAAGAAGCGTGTACCGATTAGTTCATAAGCTATTCCGTATGTAAGAAAAGCTTCTTCAATTGCTCTTGATTGGAAGTTTGTTCGATAAAGAACTGCAATTTGTTCAGGTTTCACACCTTGTTCAAAAAGTTCTTGTGATGTACGCGCAATATATCGCGCCTCATCATTTTCATCATACGCAGTATAAAGTGAAACCTTCTCCCCTTCTGCATTTTCGGTAAACATATTTTTCTCTCGGCGGTTTTTATTTTTCTTGATTATATTGTTTGCCGCGCCGAGAATTATTTTTGTTGAACGATAATTTTGTTCAAGTAAAACAATTTTTGCATCTGGATAATCATTTTCAAAATTTAAAATGTTTTCAATATTTGCGCCTCTAAACGTATATATCATTTGGTCTATGTCCCCCACGACACAAAGATTTCTTTTGTTATCCAAAAGAAATCTTGCTAATTTATACTGCACCTCGTTAGTATCTTGATATTCGTCAACGTGAATATATTGCCAAGTTTTTTGGTAACGATTTCGCACTGCCTCGTTGTCACGCAAAAGAATCATTGTTTTTAAAAGTAAATCATCAAAATCGAGAGCTTTTTCTTTTTTTAATCTACTTTCATAATGTTCCCAAACATTTGCAACAATGTTTCTCATATAATCTCGCCCAGCATTATCTTTAAAGGTTTGAAAAGTCATTCCATTCCCCTTTTCTCTGGAAATAATTGAAAGAAGTTTAGCCGGCTCAAATTGTTTTGGGTCGAGGCCGTTTGCCACAATCCCCGCTTTTACAGCTCTTTTGGAATCATCACGGTCGAAAATTGTAAAATTACGAGTGAGGCCTAGTAAATGTGCATTTTCTTTTAAAATATGTACGCCGAGTGAGTGAAACGTGCTCACAAAAGGTCTTTCTCTCATTGAAACGGGTCTATTTAGGTCTGGGTCATTCGACAATATGGCTGTGACTCGCTCACGCATTTCTTTCGCTGCCTTGTTTGTGAAGGTTATTGCCAAAATTGCTTCTGGGGCCACGCCGGTTTTTATAAGCTCGGCAATTCGGGAGGTAATTGTTTTTGTTTTTCCAGCACCAGCACCAGCGAGGATCATAAGAGGGCCGTCTTTATGGATTGATGCTTCGTGTTGGCGTTCATTTAAGTTTGTTTTCATCGAGATAACTATAACACATAATCCGCATTGTCATCCTTGCGAATGCGAGGATCCATGCTTGAATTTTACAAAATCTTTCTCGGTGAAAGTTTTGTGTCACACGGATATTTTTCTGCTGAAAAATTCCTCGAGCTCGCGCCGTCGCGCTCGCTAGGTTCCCCAAAACTTCCACACTCAACGATTTTGTAAAATAATACGTCGCATCAATTCATATTTTTTTGGAGTGGGTGGAGGGCTGTGTTTCACAAGTGTGTGAAAAACAGGCTTTTTATATTAAAAATGCCGAGCACTACAAGAGTACTTCTTGTTTTCTAAGTTTAGTAAAACAAAGAAAACAAAGTCGCGCCCACGCTCGGCATTTTCTCGTATCGGCATTTTATTCTGCGTCTGCCTGCGTGCGTTCCGCGTCAAGTCCGCGAGGGTGGTATTCCACCCTACTACGCGAATTGTTGCGTCAGCGACAAACTTTCCTGTTTTATATTCTCCACCTCCTCTTTTATTAATTCATCAAAATTTTTAACTTTTTCTCTTAGAAAAGCGTGGGGTTTTGAAAAATCATCTCCAGCACTTTCCAAGACATCATGAAGTTCGTTTTTATCATCATTATCAAGGTCGATCATAACTTTGAAAAGTACAGAACGAAACACCATCGCATCAATTTCTTCCAAAAGAGAATCGCGAACAGCTTTTGGTAGACGAGAAAGCCCAAATGCTTCAGCTATCAAGTCTAAATGTGAAGAATTATGCTGCATCATCTTTTTTCTCGTTAATATCAATAATTGGTCTCAATCCCAACAAAGGACTAACTCCACTTTTATTTCTCAAAGCTTCCAAACTTTCAACAGTTCGCCGGTCTCTTTCGGGCAAGCCTTTCCCTTTTGCATCAATAAGGGCTTTTCTTTCCGCGAGTAATATTTTTTGAACAATTTCTTGTAATTTAATTTTCTCTTCTTCTAAAATTTTAAGTCCGAGGTCCCCTAATTCAAAAGCTTTTTTCAAAGCCTCCTCTTGTAGGCCGTCGTTTGTTAAAATATTTTTTAATATCTCTAAGTTTTTTTCATAATCTGCTTTGGTTTTTTCATATTCATCAATGTTTTCACTTGGCTTTTTCTCGGACGGCTTTCTAAAAAGTTTTGCCATTATTGAGCTTCTATTTGTTTGAGTGTAGTCGTGTCGAGTTTTTATTTCTATTTGTTGATTGTATGGAGCTCGGGAAGCAGAAACTAAGGCAGATGCTTCTCTTATTTTTTCTATAAATATTTTTTGTATTTCAGCTCGTAAAGCCTCGATTTTTCCTTGAGCTTCTTCGTTTACAGGTTTTGGAGCCTCTTCAACTTTTTTTGTTACAGGTGCCTCTTCCTCTTTCGGCTTTGTTGGATTCTTTTCTACTACAGGAATTTTCACTGCCTTAGGAGCTACCTTCTCTGGTTCTTTTTTGTTTAGGTTTTGAATTGCCTCATTTATTTGTGGAGGTTTTTCTTCTTTTTTCTCAGAAGCTTTAATTTCTTTTTTGTTTCCTAACAATTCCTCCATTTTATTTTCAAGCACTCGTGGTAAATAGTCTGGTGTAATTCTTCCTGATTTAACAAGATACATTCTCCCAAGTAGTTCATCTTGTGGAATCCAATGAGTTGAACCTTGCATTCCGTTTGTCGTTTTAATTATTGAAAGTAGTTCTTCAAAATTTTCAGCTTTTTCAATTGATGTTTCGATTGATGAATCTTCTTTCCTTTCTTTGTCTGAATTTCTTGGTGCCGTAACAATATTTTCTGATTTTATTTCTTTCATTCTTTTCATTACATCTCTTCGCACCTCTTTTAGTTCTTTCCAATCTTCTTCACTAAGTAAATTTCCTTCCGATGGATATAGGAAAAAATTATGAGCATTTTCTAAAATTTCAATTCGATGTTCTGCCTTTTGAACTTTCCCTTCGATTTCTGTTTTTTTCCTTTCGTCCTTTTCTTTATTTCTGCTTTCCAATAAAGACATTTTATAATCTTTTACAAAGGCAATCGGCTCCTGAAGTTCCTCGGCTATTCTTCCATGAACTTCTTCTCTCACTTTTTTGGCTTCTTTCCATTCCTCCTCAGCCAGCGAGTTTTTCCCATCTTTACTTGAAAAAGCGAGACGAGCCTTATTTAACATTTTTATTCTATAATCTGCTTTTTCTAATTTTCTTTCAAATTCTGTTATTTTGTCGATGTTTGGTCTTGATTTTTTATCTTCCCCTTCCTTTTTCTCAATGATTGAGTTTCTGTATGATTCCACATAGGAAATGAGTTCACGAAGTTCGATTATTTTTCTTCTTTTTGCTTCCGCGTCCATTTCCACATTGTGTTCTTTTTGTGATTCGGTATCTTCCTCTTCCTGTAAGTTTTCTTCTAAAATCTGAGTAAGTGGAGGGAAGGGTGCATTGTCTGACTTTGTTTCCTTGGATGGTTTTGCCTGCAAAACAGGTTTTTCTTTTACAATATCTTTGGGTTTTCTAGTTTTGAGCATCTTTTTTTCAAGTTTTGCCTCAAGATCTTCAACAGAAGGGCCCGCAACCTTTTTTGGTTTTTGGGGGGCTTTTGAATCAACTTTGATTTCTACTTTGTGTGTTTTTTGCATTCCCGCAATAATATCTTCAGCATTAATTTTAATTGGTTCTTTGGGTTTCTCTTCTGGCATACTGTTTGTTAATTTTTTGGGCATAAATAAAAAAGAGTTTAAGGGGTAATGCATCTATTGTACTATCTTTCAAATAATACGCACCTGTGGATAAGTGACACAAAACAACGAGCACAGTAGTGCGACTATGTTTTGTGTCATCCCGGAAATTTTTTGTAACCAAAAAATTATCCGGGATCCACGAATTTCACTATCTGTCATCCTTGCGAATGCGAGGATCCATGGATCCTCGCATTCGCAAGGATGACAACAATATTCAGCCTGTGGATAACTCCTTTGACTTCTCGCTATAAAGGTCTATAGTTTAAGTATTGATATATACAAGGCGAAATACCATATGGCTTAACAGGGCCATTTATGACAGAAAATCAGAGCTCTATTAGTATTTAAAAAAAGGCTTATTTCTACAAAATTTTCAGATTCCGACCCTTCTCTGAAGGCTATTTACAATCGGATACATACGTCTAAAATCGCAAGCTTAATCATAAAGCTCGTTTTCGTCGTGGTTTTCCTCGCTAGCCCTTTTATCGCAAGAGCTGGTTTTTTTGATGTTGTTTCAGGCTGGTTTGCTGGGGGCACAGATGTTGCCAACGCAGATGTGGGGGCGACCGATACAAAAGTAACATTGCTCGAAGCGGCTCTTAATACAAACCCAACAAGTACCACAACAATCGATAGCCTTTCAACTGTTGATGGCAAAGCTCTTTTAAGTGAGGCTGGTGTTACGGGCACTATTGCTGATGTTATAGATAATCCTGCCTCTGATCAAATTTCAGTTTATGTAGTACACAAAGGAGACACTTTGGCTTCTGTTGCAAAAATGTATGACGTTAGTCCAAATACTATTAAATGGGCGAATGATATAAAAGGTGCCATAAAGGAAGGTGATGTTCTTACTATTTTACCGATTTCTGGTATTAATTATGTTGTTAAAAAAGGGGATACTTTAGATTTAATTGCTAAAAAATATAAAGCTGATGCAACAGATATTGCTGATTTTAATGATATCGATCAATCTTTAGGTTTGAAAATTGGTGATACTATCATAATTCCAGATGCGGAGCCGGAAACAGTTGTTCCTGTAAAAAAGACAACAACATCTAAAGGCACATCAGGTTCAAAAAATCCTTCATATTCTGGATATTTCACAAACCCACTTCCTGGTGCTAGAAAATCACAAAGTTTGCATGGTCATAACGGTATTGATTTGGCCGGCCCAGCTATTGGCACCCCCGTGCTTTCAGCTGCAAAAGGTACTGTTATTTTAGCTAAATTTGGGGGTTATAACGGAGGTTATGGAAATTATGTTATTGTCTCACATCCAAATGGAACACAAACATTGTATGCTCACTTGAATAGTGTTTCTGTGACTCGTGGCCAGGTTGTTTCCCAAGGACAAAAGCTTGGAGGTATGGGTAATACAGGACGTTCAACAGGAAAACATTTGCACTTCGAGGTTCGTGGAGCGGTGAATCCATTTTAACAGAACGGAGTACCGTTCTCGCGGACAGTCGCGGAATGCACGCGGAATATTGCAGACAGGAATTCAGCATCCGCATTGTCATCCTCGTAGCAACGGGGATCCAAGCCCTGAATCTGTTTAGAATTTATATATTTTGTGCTTTGAATTTGTTTCGAATTTCGGATTTCGTGCTTCGAATTTTCATAGCTAAAGACCAATTGCTGTGTCTATATCGTCTTCTTTAGCTATTCTATTCCTCTTCTGATATCCACATTTTTCACATGTGTGCACAATCACCCACTCCCCCATTTTTCCTTCAATAGATGTGGGTTTCATTAGGCCAAGGCAATCCGCTTCCCTATCTCCGGGGTGAATATCCACATGTTTAGACCATAAACATTTTGGACAATGATTTGTATAGCCATCACCAATAACTTCTGCGCCACAATGTTCGCAAATAAAATCTTCTATGTTTCTTTTGAATTTTAAACTAGACATTTTTTATTTTATAACTCCGAGTATATCAAAAAAAACCACCGGCACAAACTTTCGTTCGTACCGGTGGGGTGAATGGCGAAACAATCAAACAGCTCATTTCGCAAATGCGCCTTCGAGCTGGCGGGTTGCCCGTGAAGGTTGAAACGCCATCGGATCAACATGGAAACCTTTTTCCTTGCGGCCAAAGGTTTCTTTGATGATTTCCAACAGTTCGCCGGGAGTCAGTACCGTCGGCTCGATCATGGTTGCTGAAAGCGAACCGTTGAAGAGCATTGAGTGCTGACCTTCAAGTAAGTGCCACATCGGGACCTCGGGGTGAGTTCCTTCCATGGCAATCGTTTGAATGGACTGGATTTTGATTCCACGCTTCTTGGCCTCGGCGACACGGATATTCCGCGCCAACTTGGTCAGATCGATTTTGATCTTTGAGTCGGTGAAGATTTGGATATTGCCTTCACTGCCTTTTTGGACGAAAAGCTCGATCTTGCAGAAACGTGCCGCGGAGTTCATCACTGCGCCAAATTCCTCGTCTTGACTTACCTTATTCTCTTCCTTGATCAATTCGACGAACCCGATTTGCAGAGGACCGAAGTCTTCCGTATTTAGGGTTTGTCGTTTTCCATTTTGTTGGAAATGTTTTTTCGCTTTCACGAACATTTCCTGGCGCATGGCGATAGCGGTCTCGGCAACCTGTTTCCACCTGTTGGCTTCTTCTTCCCCTTTGATTCCAGCCACGATGTCGTAGCCGGTCTCCATGGTTGTTGGTTCAGCGGAGTCGATGTGGTTTTGCCACTCTTCCTCGCTGAGCTTCATTGCGAGACGGTGTTCGAACTGGTATTCGGCGGAATAAACAACTTTGTACCAGTCAATCACCTCTTGAAGCGGAAGACCAACCATGTGAAGGATTTTCACAATGGAAGGGATTTCGTTCTTGACTTTGGCCGCGTTGCGGTCCTCTTGCAGGGTTTGCTTGAGGATTTTTTCGATTGCCTTGAAGTCACGAACACCGAGTTCTTTGGCGATGAGGGTGGCCGCGCATTCATTGCCCGACTTGCCATGCTCATCGAACAGTCCATATCCGGTGCCGATGGCGACGACGTTTTCAGGGAGGTCGCCTTTTTTGAGGAGGCCACCGCTGAAAGGCGTCACCTTTGCTGTGTTAACACCTGGAAACTTACCTTCGCCCCATGATTGGAGGATGATGAGTCCGAGGAGTTCGTCTGCGTGCGGAGAAGTGTGGACAAGAATTTGTGTAATCTGTTTCACTGATTTTTGCTTCTATTTGTTTGATTTTTCGTATTTTAAGGGCGCCCACAGGGTGTGGCTCGCTGACTTAACTACCTGCTATTATAGCACGAACAGCTCTAAAAGTCAATCAAATTGAAAATAGGCAAAAACCAAGGCCCAAAACACTAGATTATTTGTATTTTTATGATAATATGTTGGAACATGAGTCATGAGTTATGAGTCATGAAATCGGGGCGTAGTGTAACGGCTAACATGCTCGCTTTGGGAGCGAGTGACTCCGGGTTCGAATCCCGGCGCCCCGACAAAAAAAACAAAATCACCTGACCTACAGGTGATTTTGTTTTTTTGTCGGGGCGGAAAAATGCGGTAGCATTTTTCAGGGATTCGAAGACCTTGAGTATATCGCACGGAGCGAAGCGAGTACGATACGAAAGGTGTA
>JBAXIZ010000005.1:0-12729 GCA_037138095.1 bacterium | reverse complement strand
GTTTTGGTGGCTTTGGACCGTTGTGAGGTACAGGTGTCACATCTTTAATAGATGTAATGGTAAAGCCTTTTGTAATAAAACTTCGGATTGAAGATTCGCGACCAGAACCAACACCTTTCACTACCACAGCAACTTCTTTAACACCAAAAGCTTGTGCCTTTTCTGCAATCACTTCACCAATCTTTGCGGCTGCAAATGGAGTTCCTTTCTTAGCACCCTTGAAACCAAGAGAACCAGATGAAGACCAAGCATAAATATTGCCCTTTGTATCAGCAAGAGATAGTTTTGTATTATTATATGTGGACTCAACAAATAAAATTCCAGATTCTAGACGCTTCTTTGAAGAAGCTCCAGTTTTTGAAACTCCTTCATTTGCTCCACCTGCTGTTTTTACGATTCTTTTCTTTCCCATAGTATTATTTATTATTTCTTCTCAACAGACTTGCGACCAGATCCCATAGTTTTTCGAACATTACCTCGAACTGTTCGAGAATTTGTCTTTGTTCGTTGTCCATTTACAGGGAGCTTTCGAGTGTGACGAACACCACGGTAGCATTTAACATCTTTCAAGCGTTTTACGTTTCCACTAATTTCGCGTTTAAGATCTCCTTCTACTTTATAATCTTCAACTAATTTTCGAATTGCATTTTCTTCATCCGCATTTAAATCTTTAGATTTTTTACCGGCTTCTATACCTGCCTCTTCTAATATTTTTTTAGCACGTGAACGACCAATACCGTAAATGGTTGTTAAACCAATTTCAAGTCGTTTTTCATCTGGAAGTGTGATACCTAGGATTCTCATAATATTTAGCCTTGTCGTTGTTTAAAACGTGGATTCTTTTTGTTAATAATATAAAGACGACCGTTTCGTCTTACGATCTTGTCATCTGGTGCTCGTTTTTTTATTGTTGATTTTACTTTCATCCCGTTAGAAATTTACTTAATAACCTCTTTACAAACAATATATTTATTTTATCTAATCACCCCACTGCTAGAAACTGTGCCTGTGGTAAATTTCTAACGGGATGAATCGTTCTATTAAAAGCGTTTATTTATTCTTGCCTTTCCTCCATAAGGATCAAGTTCGAGAGAGACCTTATCGCCCACAAGGACGCGGATGCGATGGAGTCGCATCTTTCCAGCTAGGTACGAAAGTACCACATCGCCAGTTTCTAGCTCTACTCGAAAGAACGTATTGGGCAAAGCCTCAATAACTGTTCCCATAACAATGTTTTTGTTGTTGTCCACTAATTTCAAAACAGTGGGTACCATAATAGCAAAAGGAGCGCTTTAAGTCAAGGCTTAATCCCCCTTCCTATTATTTTTCCTCATTAATAGTAATTTTGCTCAAATCTGTAGGAAATTTAGAGCGCCAAAATGGACTAATTTTTGAATTCCCTTTCTCTATACCTGGGTATGTAGCTATGATAGAAGCAAAGGATTCTCTAGAAATACCCATCAAATTATCCTTTAATTGACTAGCATCATAGCCATACACAAAGTGTGGTGTACCTTTTATTTTCAATGAAAGGCTATTTGTATTCATATTCAAAACTGTTGTACTGGTTGCATAAGTAAAAGAAAGATCTTTTATATTATTTATCATAACATCCTCGCCTGAATACCCTGTTATAGAATTTTTCGCAATATACATTGATAATTTTTTAGTATCAACTAACACCGCCACAATATCTGCTTTTTGTTTAAGTGTAAGTATATTATCTTTTGTTTCCTGTGTAGTAGAAGCAAACTTAATCATATAAACATTCGGCAAGAGTATAAATGAATTTGGTATTTGCTGATTGATATTACTCAAAAGTTCTTTTTCCAAAAGGTCTTTTACTTTCACTTCAGCTTTAGCCAAATCTTCTTTATCTGCAACTTTTACCGTACCCAATGCTCCGCCAGAAAAAGGAGTTTTTGACATAGCATATACAGACTGATATTTAGCTGTCCCCTTAAAACCAGGGAAAGTTAAATCCACAACCGAGGAATTATAATCTGGCCCCGGAGCATCAGCTACAGCTGTCACCTCTAAACTTCCCGGAACAGTTTTCTTCGCACCGGCGACTGTCACAGTACTTGTTAGGCGATAAATCTTTCCGCTAGGAGCCTCAAGCCTTGTTTGTGCAATAAGTTTTTGAGATGTGGTGTTTTTATTATAAATTATTACTCTACCTGTGGCTTTGTCGGAAACTTGTTTTTCTCCATTTGTTGGAACAGGCTCACCCACCTCCTTACTCAAACTCATAATTTCAAAAGGTAAAATTGAAGTGGCGTCCTTTCTCTGCATATTTACAGAGGTATCAACTTCGGCATTTACTTCCTTTATTTTTATGAAAACTTTAGCTGAATGAAAGAAAGATGAAACAAAAACAAAACCTCCAATAAGAACAATAATTACCAAAAACCACAAGCCAACCATACCCCAGCGTGGACGATGATGTACTGGCTTAGAATATGAATGTGAATCAAAATGCCCTTCGGGCTCTTCCAAAGATATATGTTTTACAGGCTTAGGGGCTTTTTCCTCTTTACGAGAAATATTAACAGAAGTTTTCTTCTTTGTTTTTTTCTCTTCTTCATCTCTCCCAACATCAGCCATTGAAATATCTTGAATCGAGCGACGATGATCTAAAGGTATAATATCTTGTATTGAAACTTTTTTGCGCATATTATTCTAAAATATAATTATCTATAATCTTTTTTTCCTTAAGAGAAATGAGGTTTGTGTACAAAGCCTCGGTTTCCAAAAAGAAATCTTTATATACAACTTCCGAATAAGTTATATATTTATTAAATAAATCTTTATGAACAGGATATACTTTTAATTCCCTGTCTAATGTTGTATATCCACCAAAACCAAAATCCTTAATCGTTGATTCAAAGAAAGTCAAAAACTTTTCTGGGGCGGTAATATACACAGCGGGCGGTATTATTGTATTTTTCATTAAGGTACTACAAGCATTTTCAAAATGAAGCGTCCAATCTTTTTTAATTGATTTTACAGCTTCACCAAAATTCTCTGTGTGATCTCCGTGTATTTCATTTTTAGTATACATAGAAAAAGCAGACGAGGCCAGTTCAGAATCGAGGTTACATTCTTTTTCTATACGTTCAACTATATTTGCATAACCAAGCGGAAAGGAAACAGTGTCTAAAAGAATATCATTATGAATTAAAGAAACATCTGTTATGTCACTTGCTGTATTTACTAAAAGAAAACTCCCGTATGTGTTTAAAGTATTTCGAAGCATTGCAAAAAGCGCTAAGGGCAATGTGTGGTGACTAATATTTAGACCTTGCCATATATGTTTTATAGAATTTTCAACTGTGGAAAGAGTGTCTTTCAAAATAGCACTTAAGAAAACCGACACTTCTACCTCTACCGCCTTTTTACCAATTGGGTTGTGGGTATTGTAACCATTTAATTTAATGCTAGTGACCCTCCTTTCTGTGAGCTCCAAAGACTCTCTGGAGAGCGCCCCCATCTGATCTTTTTTGGAAGATAAAAAGTTTTGCTCACTTTCTTTCAAAATTTTACTGAGAATTTGTTGTGAAAAAGTAATAGGCTCCAACTGCTTCACTTTTAAAATATGTGTTTCTGATATAAACCAAGGTGAAGAATAAAAACAAGATATTTTGTTTGGCTTAATACCCTTTGCAACACTGTGGCTTAAAGCATTATACAAAAGAGTGTTTAAATCTTTTGTAAAAACAGCGAGGGCATTTTCTAAATTCTTTTCCCTTTTTGAATGTGAAAATAATCTCTCACTAAAAATTATGTTTGGAGTTTGTTTATCAAAAACATATTCAACCAAAGCAACACCAACACTTCTGTTACCTATGTCGCATAAAAGCTCTATATATTTTTTATTTGAAGTAGAAGAAAATAATCCCATTGAGTATTATTATACTACATAATACAGAAGCTTCACAATATTTCTGTGGAGAAGTTTCCCCTTTGTCATTGCCGACCCGATCGGCAATCCATGTCATGTATTTAAATCCGAAGCACGAAGCACGAAATCCGAAACAATATCAAAATTCTAAATAGTAAATTCAAAACATATTCATAAAAATAGACCTGCGGAGATTTGAACTCCGTCAGGTCTTTTCAGCAACTTCAGTTTCGGGATGCTAAGGCACCTGATTTAGTGTACCAAATCAGAAAATCTCTAAAGAATTGACTTTATGGGTAACCTGTCTCCTTGTCCACAGGCAGTAGTTTATAGTCCGTAGAAACTGAATTAGGGAATTTGTTTAAATAAGTATAAGAACTTGGTGGTGATTCATAGTTTTTCTCATTCAACACATTGGTACCATCTGGAACCACGGCAAAAAATAAATCATTATCATCCTTCAAATCATTGACACTTACAAATTCAACTTCCCATCCTGGAGGAACTTCACGATCACCATAAAGTCCTATAAAATAGCTAGTGTGATCATGTGGATCGGTGGGACCGTTCCTATATTCGAAATCAACTCTACGTGTACATAGTACCTCCTTTGGCATATCCCTATAATGCAGGACTGGAACAAATTCTCCATCATATATGCCATAGACCGTACTGGAACTAGAACCTAATCGATGAGCTCTTTCGCCCACACGGAGAGGCCCATAGTAAGACAGACCTAGTTTCTCAGGCACATAGTAATTGATTTTACGCAATGTATATGGTCTGGTTCTATAATACGAGGAGCCGGCGAAGACGATCCTTTTACCTTTCCACTCATCAGGAATTATTTTCTCATCTTTCAACATCTCAACCATTGTCCAAGCATTTGCCAGCTTAGCATCTCCCAGACCAGACTTCGGTCCAGGCTTAATTGATATTGGACTTTCGAATCTATCGTATTGAATATGATGAGCTGGTTCAAAACCAAATCGAAGTAAAGTAACATCACAATAACGGTAACCCGCATCTTCACACTTAATGTACCAATCATCTGGAGTCTGCAGATGTGAAATTTCTGGCGGATTTATTTGATTGGGTGGTAGGATGTTACACAGAGTCTCTTTAACCCTACTCCTACAGACAATTAGACAAACAATGACTGGAACCATAATTAGTCCAAAGAGACCTAAGGCTCCCATAATCATCGTTCCATCAATCGTGGCAACACAATACATGCTAATCATTTTCATTTGTTTTCTCCTTCACTTACCCCTCCGCGTTACGGGGGATGTAGTTGTTAGCAATTCTTCCAATTTCTCCACACCTTGCGGAGAGTTGAGAATTGCTGTGAGTGCACCGAGTGATTCTTTTCCAAAATCTCGGATTGCAGAAGCATAGTAGTAGGCAGCGACGCCTTTCTTCTTTTTACCAGTGCTTTTCAACACTAGTGCTTGCGCATTCGTCGGACTTGAAGCAGATTCAACAAGGTTGAGCAATGCAGGATTTTTCCAGATTGCCTTGGAACGAGTCAAATATCCGAGGATATCGATGATATCGTCTTCTTCCATGATCGAGTTCCTTTCCTTATGTTAAGGTGCTATATATCAAAATGATATTCCATACAAGATTTGCACGGCATTTGTAGATTTACCTTTGAATCCGAACACCTGTACAATTAATATATGAAAGAATTTAAGCATTTATGTCTTTACGAAAGACAAAGAATTGAAAAATATTTAAAACAAGGGAGATCCCGACGTTTCATTGCAAACAAACTTGATAGAAGTGTTTCTAGTATCTCAGATGAAATCAATGGGAATAGCGTAAGAGGTATTTACAATGCTAAAAAAGCTGAAGAAAAAGCATACCAAAAAAGATGGAAATCAAAACAACAATGTTTGAAAGTATCAATGGATTCAACTTTGACTAAGTTTGTCATTGATTCAATGACCAATGATGATCAATCACCAGCAGGTATTTCTGGAAGATTAAAGAATGTGGAAAAACATATCCAATACGCTAGCACTAAAGCAATTTACAATTTTGTAAGAAGTCCAAATGGAAGACAGATTGAAAAACATCTGTATTCAAAATCTGTTCACAAAAAGTCTGGTCGTAAACGTGGAACATCTGTCACCATTGATGGAAGAACGACAATCGACAAACGACCGAAAAAAGTAGAAAACAGGCTTGAATTTGGTCACTACGAGGGTGATTTCATAGAATCGGGTAAAGATGGCAAAGGGTCACTTTTAGTTATGGTTGAGAGGAAAACAAGATATCCATTTCTTTGTTACGTTGAAGACAGAAGTAATGCAAATATCAATCAGATAGTTGAAAAATTACTTCACGGACTTCCAGTTAAAAGTTTTACTGTTGATAATGACATTTCATTTCAAAAACATAAAGAACTTTCAGAATTAATTGATGCTGTAGTTTTCTTTTGTCATCCACAATGTCCACATGAAAAAGGTACAGTTGAGAATCGAAACAAAGCAGTTCGAAGATATATTAAAAAGAGATCCGATCTTTCAAAGTACTCGAAAGAATTTATTTTAGAAGTAGAAAGAAAACTTAGAGACAGGTTTATGGAATGTTTAAAATATCGAACTCCACGAGAAATGTTTGAAAAAGAAATGCAAAAACAAAAACGACCACAGGAATGTGGTAGAATTAGAGAAAAGTTATTAGCTTAAGTGGTGTTCGGATTCGGGGGTATCTGTAGGCATTTTGAATCAATCTATATTATATCATACTTTACCTATTTATGCAAGCCCACTAAAAATAATAGACATTTTATTGATAATTGGTATTATCTAAGAGGAATGAAAACTAAAGTAAAAATGAGCTTAGAGAGTAAGGCCGCTTTCGCAAAAGCTGCTGCCATACTTGCAAAGAACCGTAAAGACACAGCTCCTTATGCAGGAAGACTTCCTGAAGAAGGAGACTCCCCAAGAAAAAAAGAGGCAATCAAAAAGCTTCTCAAAGAAGAAGACAAATGAATCATCAATCGCACCCCGTGTGCGATTTTTTTTTGAGAAAATATAAATAAAAACAGCCCTTCACCCCACTTCCACCACCCACTGGTAAAAGAAGCTTGAGGGGGAAACGCAACCTCGTTGAAGCTGTAACTTTGGGAGGGTTAAATTGCGAATAGAAGCAATTTAAAGACGGAGCGCGACGGCGCGAGTCGTGGTCAGAAAATTTTCTAGCAAGAAAATATTTGTGACTTTGACGAGGTATTTTTTATGCAAAAGTATTTTTCTGCTGAAAAATCTTTTCCACATGGCTCAGACCGTCGTCTTCCGCCCTTGCGCTCAGATACCCATCTGAGCTCACTTCAAAAAATCCGTACCCGAGGAAAGTTATAGCGAATAAGAGGTTGGGTTTTTATTTATTCACTCTTACTCTAGAACCGCCTTTATCCTTCGCACTCCCGCAGATACAGCTTCTTCTTTTGCGATTTTAAATTTACCTAGTTCATTTGTGTTCGAAACATGCGGACCGCCACAAAATTCTTTTGAAAAAGCTGTTTCAATAGAGTCTCCAATATAATAAACAGAAACAATATCGCCGTACTTGTCGCTAAATGAATGTACTGCGCCGGTTTGTATTGCTTCCTCCTTTGGAAGCTCGATTCGCACTACAGGCAAAGCTTCTTTAATTTTTTCATTAACCAAATCCTCAGCCTTTTGTTTTTCCTCATCTGTTAGCTTTCTTGAAAAAGCAAAATCAAAGCGAAGTCTTTCGGCATTTATATTACTTCCCTTTTGAACAATTGTTTCCCCTAAAACATTTTCAAGAGCTTGTCGCAAAAGATGTGTGGCTGTGTGAAGTTTTTTTGTTTCTTCTCCAGAATCTGAAAGCCCACCCTTAAACATTCCAGCAGATGATGTTTGGGAAAGTTCTTGATGTTTTTTGAATTCATTATTAAATTCTTCTTCATTTATTTCAACTCCTTTTTCCATCGCCAATTCTTTAGTCATTTCGAAAGGAAAGCCATATGTTGTGAAAAGCACAAAAGGATTAATTCCTTTTTCAAATTCCTTCAAACCTTTCTCCAAAGTTTTTTCGAATTTTTCTTCTTCTTGTGAAAGATTGTTCAAAACAAAATCCTGATTCTTTATAAGCTCCGGATACACATCCTTATATATATCAATCACAACTTTAGCAACGTCTCCTGTAAAAGAAGCCATTCCTAATTGTTTACCGTATCGAACAGCTCGTCTTATGAGCCTACGCAAAACATAGCCTTGACCAGAGTTTGAAGGAGCAATACCCATATTGTCGCCTAAAATAAACACTGAAGCTTTTATATGATCAGCAATGATTCGCATTGCTTTTTTGTCATCATCATATTTTTTACCAGAAAGACTTTCAATCTTTTCTATAATCGGCCAGAATAATTCAGTTTTATAGTTATCATCCAAACCATTTACAACAGCAAGGGTTCTCTCAAGACCCATACCTGTATCAATATTTTTTTGAGCAAGCTCTGTGAATACGCCTTCTTTTGATTTATCATATTGCATAAAAACATCATTCCAGATTTCAAGCCAAAGTACATTATCATCATTAAAACTTTCTGGAACTTCCTCGGGACTCCCTACCCAATAAAACATTTCCGTATCAGGACCACAAGGGCCTGCTTCTCCAGCAGGACCCCACCAATTATTTTTCTTTGGAAGTTTTGCAATTCTTTTTTCACTTATTCCTAAATTTTTCCATGCATCATACGCTTCTTGATCAAAGGGTGCGTCTGCATCTCCTGCAAAAACAGAAACAGCAATTCTATTTTTATCCAAACCTAAATAATCAGGTGATGTTAAAAATTCATAACTCCACTCAATAACTTCTTTTTTAAAATAATCTCCAAGCGACCAGTTACCAAGCATTTCAAAGAAAGTATGGTGGGCATAATCACCCACCTCATCAATATCACCTGTCCTTACACACTTCTGAACGTCTGTAAGCCTCGATCCAAGAGGGTGCTTTTCGCCAAGCAAATATGGCACCAGAGGGTGCATGCCAGCTGTGGTGAAGAGTACAGAGGGGTCATTTTCAGGAATAAGCGAAGCAGAAGGAATAACCGCGTGCCCGTGCTTTTCAAAAAAACTTAAGAATTTTTGTCGAATTTCATTTGATGTCATTGTTTACTATTTATACCAGATTTTGGGAAAAACCCAAGGGTAAATAATTTATAATTAAAAATTTCTACATTATTTACAAAATTATCCCAGATAATGCAATAAACTGGGGCGTGAAAATTTAAAATTAAAAATTGTGGCAACCTACACCTTTGTTATTTCCCCAATCTCCTTCAACACCCTCACTATCCTCCCTTCAGTTAATTGCATCTCTTTCAAAACATCAACTTTTGTTTTCAAATTTTTACAAGTCACAATTTCTTTATCCAAAAGCAATTTCTTTTCTCGTCCAGAAAGTGTTGTAAGGCAAGTAAGTGGATGAAGACCTGTTTCTTCAATTAAATCATGAAGATTACCTTTCGCTGGATAATTCCAACCGATCATATTTACTCCCGCACAAGCTCCAAACTTTATCGCATTTTCTGTAAATTTTGTATTTGTTAAAAGCAAACCCTGTGTCATCTTTCTTTTCATACCATCTATATTAAATTCCACGCCCACCAAATCATCGAAGCGCGCCTTAATATATAGAGCAACTTTTACATCCGACTTAAGCATAAGTTGATTATGAAATTTTATTTCTGTCATTATCAAATGATCATCATTGTATGCAACAATATCTATTTCATGTTCAATACAATGACCATTCACCATTAAATCATTAATGATTTTATAGCCCTTCTCTTTAAAAATTTCACCAACAAAATCTTCAAACGGGAAACCGGTTGGGCCAAGATCAGCTATTGAGCGACGAAGTGAATATCGAATAGCAGGTCTAACCTCTTTTTTACGAAGCAGTTTAAATGCCTGCGTGTAAATCTGTGCCGTCGGCATACCTTCCTTTAGTTTCTGCTCGATTTGATTTGCAACATCTTCAGCAACAAACATTGAAGCGCCCGCTTTTTCAAGAGAATCAATTAATTTCGATTTATCAAAAGGCTCAAGTGCCCCTGATGATTTTTTTATATATGTGTCTGGAGTCATAATGTAATATTACTATATTAAATTCGAAGCACGAAATTCGAAATCCGAAACAAATCCAAATTTTTAAAATTCAAAATATTAAACAAATACAAAATTTCGTATTCCTGTTTTTAATTTAGAATTTAGGATTTTGAATTTGTTTCGAATTTCGTGCTTCGGATTTCGGATTTTGGCTACGATGATATTATATCACCGATTCTATAATCCCACCTCCTAAGCAGACATTCCCGTCGTACAAGACAAGAGACTGCCCAACTGAAACAAAATCTTGTTTATCAATAAAATTCACAACATAACCATTCTCCGCTTGAGGCTTAGCCTCAAGATCGATAGAACATCGGAAAAGTGGCTGACGGTAACGAAATCGACACATATATTCTTTCCCCAGTTCTGGCTTTACTATCCAATTCACATCTCGAAGAATCACACCTAAGCTCGAACTATTTTGAATTTCAACTTTGGAATCTGAAACTGTCAAAGTGTTTTTTTCTATGTCTTTAGAAACTATATAAAAAGGCCCAGTGTCTGTATCTTTTTTATTAATTGTAAAACCATGTCTTTCACCAAGAGTATATAAATGTACCCCATCGTGTACGCCAATAATTTCACCTTCTATGTTTAATACATTTCCTTCTTTTTTAGGAATTGTATGCGAAAGAAATTCATCAAGATCAACTTTACCAAGAAAACATAAGCCTTGACTATCTTTTTTCTCACCAGTAAAAAGTTTATATTTTTTAGCAATTTTTCTTACTTCAGGTTTATCAATTTCTCCGATTGGGAAAAGAGTTTTTTCTAATTGCTCTTTAGAAACCGCCCAAAGAAAATAACTCTGATCCTTATTCCCATCCTCCCCTTTTAATAGCTGAACATCAAAATTCAGACATGGATTCCCGCCTTCGCGGGAATGACAGAAAACGCGAGAGTAATGCCCCGTAGCAACATAATCCGCCCCGTGCTTCATTGCAAAATCAAAAAAAGTACCAAACTTCACATATTTATTACACATCACATCTGGGTTTGGTGTACGCCCAGCTTTATATTCAGAAATCATATAATCAATAACATTTTTTTTATATGACTCTTCTGCATCACAAGTTAAAAATGGAATTCCAAGATGAGCAGCCACACGCATTGCATCTCGCCTCTCCTCCTTCCAATCACATTTCAAAAATTCCGGATACCAGCCTTTTATAAAGACTCCCGTTACATCAGCTCCAGCTTCCAGTAAAAGAGCAGCGGCCACGGAGCTGTCTACCCCTCCAGATAAGCCTACGTATATTTTTTTGTTTTTTATATTTTTTATATTCACAATAGTATTTATAATATCACAACTCAATATCGAACGATTCTGGATCCCCGCATTCGCGAGGATGACACAAAATATGGTCATGATTACATTCCTTATTTTGTTTCACTTTTTTACCTTTTAAATTCTGCATTTATAATAGTTATAACATAAATTTAAGCAAAAGCTAAAGCTGTTTATTATTAGTTATTTTCCCACAAATCCAAAGCGCCTTAATTGAGTCTTTTTATTCCTCTTATCTCCATTCTCAAATTTGCTATTGTTTACGATAGCATTCACAATGCGATCGATTCTAATATGCTATTGTTTACGATAGCATTCACAATGTGATCTATTATAATATGCTATTGTTTACGATAGCATTATTTAAATTTATAGATTCTATTTTGAATACTTATTATTTCGTAAATATTCAAAACTGGCCCCTCTAGGCCGAGTTGGTAAAAGTTCGTGTCTTAAAATCAAAATCTTTTTGATTATTCTTCTTCTTGTTTCTTTATCCCCAAAGAAATCATCAATAATGTTATATGAATTCCTTTTTAATGCGACAGAAGCTCTTGTAACAGTGGCAGGGCTAACATTGAGGGAACTACTGATTACGCGGTTTGATAATCCTTCCTTTAGCATTATTATAATAGCCAATCTTTTTGCTAGCATCATTTTTTCGGATTCAGTAAATAATTCATTCACAAAAAATATACTCTTTTCCTTATTATCCAAACAAATCAACGAAGAAATAAATTGATCATATATTTTATTATAGATATTTTTGTCAATCCTAATATTTGTGAGATTCTTCATAGAATAATTATAAACCAATAAAAAATATTTGCTATTGTTTACAATAGCATCCTGTGTAGCAATATATATATGTATATATATTTTATACAATATCAAAAAAATGCTATTGTTTACGATAGCATATTGATATATCTTAAATTATATTTTCATTGTCAATAAATATTTTTATCTCAAGTATTTTTCCTTATTTTTCTTGTGTTCTGCGAAAGTCACGGCATAATGCATCACGCCGTCTTTGTCGGAAAGATAATATAAATATTTATTTGCCGTTGGAAACATTGCAGAGTTTATAGCTTCAATTCCCGGGTTGCTTATTGGGGTTGGGGGAAGACCTTTGTGTGTGTACGTATTGTATGGAGAATTAATTTTCAAATCTGCTTTTGTAATTTCTGAAGATGCCTTTCCATTTATATACATAAAAGTTGTATCGACTTGAAGCATCATACCAATATCTATTCTTCTCCAAAGAATATCAGCAATTATTTTTCTATCTTCATCCTTCATCGCTTCCCCCTCAATAATAGATGCCATTGTAATAATTTCATTGAAATTTGAATCATTTATTTTAGAACGCTCTAAAATAT
>JBAXIZ010000004.1:0-13181 GCA_037138095.1 bacterium | reverse complement strand
AGAAAATAAGAATGATTTGACTAGTGCGATGCTTGTACTTCTTGATCGCCACCTCAAACAAGTGCACTTTTATCAAAAACTTGAAAAGTTTGGTTTCCAATTAATTTTGAAGCCAGTTAAAATGTATGAGGATGAGGAAGGTAACCAAAAGCGTAAGGCAAATTGTGATGTTGAAATGGCATTTTATCTTATGCGCGACAAAAACGCTTTTGATCGAGTTGTTATTCTTTCTGGTGATGGAGATTTTTTACCTGTTTTAAAGCATCTTCGTCAAGTTGCTAAAAAGGAAGTATTGGTGGTGTCTCGCGGACCAAGGACATCAAAAGAAATTAAACGATTTGCAGGAGATAAATTTATAAATCTTATCAGTGTAAATATGCGTGCAAAGCTTGAGAAGATAGATCTATAAAAGCAAAAGGCACCTATTTAGGGTGCCTTTCAAGTCTGTTATAATTAGTATAGCAGGTATATTATCTCTGTCAATAGCTATTCAACTCGTTGTTTATTAATAGAAAATTAAGCTAGACTTCTTTAGGAATAGCAGAAAGAATTAGTTCTTTAATTTTTTCTTCGGTTTCTTCAGGGCTTTTAACTTGTAGGGTGTCTACCCCTGTCTTTTTTGCTGGCTCATCATTTCCCCCTTCAAAAAGGGCATCGCCCATAAATAAGATTTCTTCGGTTTTAATATTAAAATATTTTTCTATTTTATAAATTGCACTTTCTTTATCGAAACCTTTAGCTGTGACATCAATTGAAGTCATCCCCCCTACCCTAACTTCAAATTCAGAAATTTGTTCTTTAATACTGTTTGCCATTTTAATTCGCAAAGATGCATCGGGGTCCCATGTTTTTTTTACGGAAATAGGTGCAGTTCTGCCACATCCAGAAAAAGTGATTTGCGTTTTCCTATCATCAATTTGTTGACCAAAGGTATTATCTTCCTTAATACCAAATTTTTCCATTGTATTTTTTATTGCTATAAAAATTTTCTCTTTATCATCTTTATTCAAAATACTCTTTTCTAAGCAGTTCCATTTTCCGTTTGTAAAAGAATATATTGCTGAGCCGTTTGTGGGAGCGAGCATAAGATTTGAAAAATCTGTACAGGGCAAGTGGGCCACAAGCTGGCTTTGGAATTGTTCAAAGCTAGCTCCTGAGATAACTGCAATTTTAAAATATTTTAATGCTTCACATAAAATTTTACACATCGATTCCGATGGTTTGTCCTTGCTTGGTGCTAATGTTCCATCAAGGTCGAATATAAGGGTTGAATATTTCATTGCGTCATTATATCATGCATAGCTTTTAGGCTCTAGGCTCTAGCTTTAAATAAAAATACAACATAAAGATTTGTGAATTTTAACTCGTTGAAGTTGTAACTTTGGGAGTTTCTCAACGTGAGTGAAAGCGTTACTTTTCCCGAGCATCTGCAGGCGCAAAGCATGGTCTTTTTGTAATCAAAAAGTTTGCGCCGAAGCCGAAACGAAAAACCGCTGGGTTTTGAGTGGTCGGGAAAAGTAATGCTGAACGACAACCGAGTAAAGTTATAGCGAGAAAGAGTATCCAAATCACACATCAAAAAACCTCATCCGGTTAGGGATGAGGTTTTTTGTGGAATTATTTCCTAGCAACTACAATACGTTTACCCCAACATGGTGAAGATGCACTCCACGGATCGGTACCTTCACTTTCGTAAAGATGACGAGCATATTTGAGATTACCTTCTACAGTGTGAATATCAAGATTTAACTTTTGAGATTCACTTAAATGGTAACGCTCATTAATTTGGAAAGTTCCAACGTCGGCCGGGTTAATACGACCTAAGTGAATGGAACCATCTTTATTAAACTGGGTAAACTGCGATTCACATTTTGCGATTTCCACCATGATGGGAATATCAGAAAATTCTTCGCGCACAAGATCCTCGGTTGTTTTATTGAGTTCGGTTTCGACCTTCGCTACAGATACAACCTTAGGCGTTGATGTGCTAATTGGTGCGGAGGAGGTGCTTGTAGTCGTTGCTTGCGTCGGTGCAACTGATGATACAAACATCATAATCCCTACTGCCAAATTAAGCATGATTTCTTTTTAAAAAACTTACCTCAGTACTTGTCTGAGGTACCCACCATCCTATCATAGTCGACCCCTAAAGTCAATCATTTTAGACCTGTTTTTAGTAAAATATGGCTTAAAATATGGGGTTTTGCTTGTGGATAATTAGGCTTGATTTGGCTAAATTTGACGTCCAAACCCCACAATAATTGAAGTACCTTAAAATGTGAATTCTCACACATTTAAACTCAATTATTGTGGGGTTGGGCGAACATTTTGAGCACAAAATGTTTTAGCCTTATTGACCCAATTGAGTTGAGGTGTATTATAGTCTTCGGAAGGAGTAAATTTATGCCAATAACAATAAGTCAAATAGATCAAGGGGAAAGCCTACCGCTAACCCTAAAACAGTTCCTTGATAGGTTTGTGACTAAACCATGTGGTCAAAAAATCAAGGAAGTCCATCTTTATGGTGGTGGAAGGAGGGTTCGTGAAATTGAAAACAATCTTTCGGGGGAAGTGATGATTTTTCGTCACGCATCTCTTTCTGATTTCATTCCAACAGTTCTATAAGAAACCCACAAAGCCCAACCTTAATCGGATGGGCTTTTTTACTTTTAACTTTCTACTTTAAACTCACTGGCATCCGCTCGCCTTTGTATATCCAGCATCAATAGCCTCTTGTTCAGATGTAAAATATACCTTGTTTTGATCTTGTATCCTCCCTACCCCACTGCACCAAGAAAAATAGTATTTGGTGCCGTTTTTAGAAGCAACAATATTACTAGGATTTAAATTGTTGGTATTTGAATTTTCTGCCACCGCCTCTATGGCGCTAGCCGTGTTTTCCGGCTTATTACTTGAATCTGATTGTAGATTTTGAGAACTTCCCGTCTGAATAATGACAGCCCTCCCTTCCCCAGCATTTGAGAGCTTGCCTAGCCCAAAGCCAGATAAACCCACTAAAACAATGATAAGGATCATTAAATAGGTCTCAAATGTGAGCTCTAGGACAAAGGCCTTGATTTTTTCTAAGATTGGATGTATACTCATGGGACGTTTTTAAATTATATCACATAAACTATGGCACATAAAAAAGCGGGAGGTTCCGCAAAAAACCTAACAGATTCAAATCCAAAATATCTTGGTGTTAAGCTTTATGCTGGAGAAACAGCAAAAGTTGGTAATATTATTGTCCGACAACGAGGCACTCCTTTTGTTGCTGGAAAAAATACATCAGTTGGTAAGGACCATACAATCTTCGCTTCAAAAGATGGAATTGTATCTTTCAGAGATGTTAAGAAAACTCGTTTTGATGGAAAGACAGTGGACAGGAAGGAGGTGAACGTCAGATAGGACGGAGTACCGTCCTCGCAGACCTACGCGGAATGCACGCGGACAACCGCGGATAAAATACAAATCCAAACAAAACAGCGACTTTCCCTTCGGGAAAGTCGCTGTTTTGTTTGTGTATAAAAAAACGACATCGGTGAGATGTCGTTGATGAAATTCTAACCGCAAGGGTCATGATGGTCCTCGGGGTTTTCATCACGAGGTGGCCAGTTTTTAGTGCCAGCTTTGCCATGTTGTGCTCTCATGAACTCCAGACAGCGGGGACTAATTCTGCCGGAAAGGACATATTCCCGAATATTTTCTTGCGCATTTTCATCGACGAGATTGCAATCAAGCAATTCTTCATATGGGACCTTAAGAACCTGTGCTATTTCAAGGAGGCCCTCGTAAGTGCCGAGCCCGACATCTCGTAGGAATTTCGGAAAATCCTCAACACTAGGGCAAAATTTTGCAAATTCAGCAATCCCCACTACCTTATTTTCACCATTCAAATGTCTTCGTAATAATGTAAATCCCATATACTTGTTTGGTTGTTCTGGAATTATAGTACTCTTTTGGCTCTAGGCAGTCAAACATAAAAACCAGCGAGTTTTCCTTCGGAAAACTCGCTGATTAATTTGTATTCTGCTACTCACTACCCACTACTCACTACCAACTATACTCAATTTGAACGAACCTGTTTGTCCATGCCATTCAACATCAATATCATACTCCCCTGCTGTTTTAATTGGCTTTTCAAGCTTGATCCACTCAGGGTCAATATCTAAATGAATTTGTTTTTTAATAGCTTTTGAAATTTCAACTGTGTGTACACCTGCAAACAAATGGCCCTTCTCATTTGCTTTCTCTGTCATTTCAATTGTCTGTTCACCTAGCTGTTTGATGTTTGCTTTAGCAAGTTCTGCATCAACCGCCTTCATTGTTGTATCTGTAGATTTTCTAACTTCCATTTTTTTCACAGCATTAGGAGTTGCTGTTTCAGCAAAACCTTTTGGGATAAGAAAGTTTACAGCATGGCCATCCCCCACTTCTTTAATATCATATTTTTTCCCTACACCTTTCACATCTTTTAGTAAAATTACTTTCATTTGGTTATTTAAGTTAATCAATAATCTGTAAGCTGTATTTTAGCTGTTTTTCCTGTTTTTGCAACCCTGATTTTGTATTTTTCTACTCACTACCAACTACTCACTACTCACTCTTCAATAATATCTCCACCGCTTTCTCCAACTGAGGATCCTTATCTGCTTTTCTATCTGCTTCTGTCATTTTAACTACCACATCAGGGTCTACTCCATTTTTGGAAAGTGAAACACCATTTGGAGTGAGCCAGTGTGCTATTGTTACTTTTATTGAAGAGTCATCTGTAAGTGGAATTAATTCTTGCACTGAACCTTTTCCAAAAGTCTTTACACCAACTAGGGTTGCGATCTTGTGCTCCTTAAGTGCACCAGCTAAAATTTCTGAAGCTGATGCAGAACCCTCATCGACAAGCATTACCATTTTAAGATTTTCTGTAAAAATATCATATCCTTTACTTTTGAAAACTTCTGCAGGCTTATTTTTACTTCCAAAATCTTCAGACACAATCACTGCGGTTGCAGGCAAAAACCAACTTGCAATATCCACAGATGCTTCCAAATATCCTCCTGGGTTTCCTCTTACATCAAGTATTAATTTATTAAATTTTGAATTAACAAATTCTCTTAAAGCTTCTCTAAACTTGTCGGCAGAATTTGCTGAAAAACTTGTTATTTGAATTACAAAAATTCCATCATCTCTTTTGGTAGAAATAATAATAGGAACGTCGATAATATCACGGATTACTTTAATTGTTATCTCTTTTCCATCTCGGTTTATTGTGAAAACTACCGGTGTACCTTTTGGCCCTCTAATTAATTTTGTTGCCTCCTGTGCACTCATACCCAAAGTACTCTTATCATCAATTTTAATTATTTTATCCTTCGCACGCATATCCGCTTTGTCTGCAGGTGTGCCCTTAAGCGGTGAAACCACAGTAAGTATGTCATCCTTCACATCAATTTCTATTCCAACACCTTCAAAATTGCCAGCAATATCGTCTTCAAAAGTTTTTAAATCCTCAGGTGGAAAAAAATTGGTATATGGATCACCATAGGAAGACGCAAGTCCGGCTATAGCACCCCAAACTTTTTCCTGATCAGTATTTTTATCTGTACTTGATGCACCTACAAAATTTGTATCTAAAATTTTCCATGCTTTCCAAAATGGAGAAAAATCAATTTTTTCTGTTGTTGAACTTTCAGTGTTTGTGAGTTGAGGTGACGCCACTTGAGTGGTTTCATTAATATTTCTATTTCCAACGAAGTAGCCTCCGGTAAAAATAATGCCGGCACAAACAAAAACAGCCACAGCTGGTAAATATTTTAAAAGATTTTTTTTCACTTCTCTATTATCTCAAATCGACATAAAATACGCAATGTACACATTGCTATATTTTATGTCGTCCCGGAAATTGTTTTGAAAAAATGATTATCCAGGATCCATGTTGTTAATTATGAATTAAGAATGGAGGAAAAGAAAAACCACCAAGTCTTGCGACGAGGTGGGTGTCTGACAATGAAGATATTTGATTATCAATTCTTTTTCCATGTAATGCCATTAGCTGCAATGCAGAATTGAGTAATACTTGAATATTTCTTGTGACAATCACCGGGAGCGATGGAGCCAGAGAGCTCGACCTGGATGATTTCTGCCGCTGAATGAAGTCCGATTTTTGCGCCCAGAAGGTGTTGTGCTTGCAAAGCTGTTTCTTCTGACATCTCGACTATTACAGTATCTACTACATTATCCCGCTCTGGACAGTGTTGGATTCTTAAGTATGCGTACAACATGTTTTGTTTTGGGTGCGTTGTTTGAGCACCACTTTCTAATCAGAATTAAAACATAAGTTTTAGAAATATGCAAGTAATTGTGGGAAACGCATTTTGTCATTCTTGCGAATGCGAGAATCCATGAATTTATCGATGGATTCTCGATCAGGTCGAGAATGACAATGCGGGAATTCATTCTTAATTCATAATTCTTAATTCTCATTATCGTTCTTGCCTCTCCTCCTCCAAGAACGTATAATGATGCTTATGGATATCTACCTCCACAACACACTTACCCGAGCTAAAGAAAAATTTATACCAATCAAAAAGGGTGAAGTTGGTATGTATAATTGTGGGCCAACAGTTTACGACCACCCACATATTGGTAATTTGCGTACCCTTATATTCGGGGATATTCTTCGTCGTGTTTTTGAATATAATAGTTATAAAGTTATTCAGGTTATGAATATTACAGATGTTGACGATAAAACTATAAAAAAATCTAAAGCAGAAAAAGTATCGTTATACGACTTTACATCAAAATACGAAAAGGTATTTCGTGACAATATGGAGTTATTAAATGTTAAAACTCCACACCGTATGCCGAGAGCCACGGAATTTATGCAGGATATGATAGAAATGATTGAGAAAATGCTTGAAAGTGGTGTTGCATACAAATCAGATGATGGAGTATATTTTTCAATAGAAAAAAGTGAGGGTTATGGCGCACTTGCTCAGCTAAAAGTGGATCATTCAGAAAAGGCAACAGCCGAAGATGAATATGATAAAGAAAATGCTCATGACTTTGCGTTGTGGAAATTTGCAAAACCCGAAGATGGAGAAAATGTTTGGCCGGCTTCATTTGGTGATGGCAGACCGGGGTGGCATATTGAATGTTCGGCAATGTCCTTGAAACTTCTTGGGGATACTTTTGATATTCATACGGGTGGAGAAGATTTGATATTCCCCCACCACACCAATGAGATAGCTCAGTCTGAAGCTGTTACACATAAACATTTTGTAAATTATTGGATGCACGGAGCTTTTATGAATGTCTCCGGTGAAAAAATGGCAAAGTCAAAAGGTAATTTTATTACACTTGAAACAATAATTGATGAAGGATATTCTCCACTAGATTTTAGATATCTTATTCTCACTGCCAACTACAGAACAAAATTAGATTTTTCTAAAGAATCTTTAAATTCTTGCGCCCAAGCAAGAAAGAAAATCAATCGTGCTATTTCAGAGCTTCCAGATTTTGGTAGTGTGCAAAAAGATTTGTTAAATATTTTTAATGAAGTAATAAATGATGACCTTAATATTCCAGAAGGCCTTGCCTTGGCATGGAAAATTCTTAAAGATGATGAAATCGCTCCCGCAGATAAAAAAGCTACTATTTTAGATTTTGATAGAGTTTTCGGACTTAAGCTTGGCGAATCTGAAAAAGTTGAAATTCCGCAGAAAG
Source organism: bacterium (assembly GCA_037138095.1). GTDB lineage: Bacteria > Patescibacteriota > Minisyncoccia > Phycocordibacterales > CAIZIN01 > CAIZIN01. Next base: position 5,459 of record JBAXIZ010000004.1, on the reverse strand, counting down.
TTTTTGATCTTGTTGACGCTCGTGAGGTAGCTAGAAATGAGAAGGATTGGGAGGAGGCGGATCGCTATCGAGACCTGATACAACAGCTAGGATTTGTTGTCAAAGATACAGCAAACGGCCCACAAATTTTACCTCTTTAGGCTGTACACATGTTGTTCACAATATATCCCCCATTATTCTTTGGAGGGTATTTTTGTGTGTGATACAATGCTTGAACACGACACCAATACACGAATAAAATACGGAACATTACTTTTGTCATCCTTGCGAATGCGAGGTTGAATCGTGTGGGGCACGATTCAAAGACGGAGCGCGACGGCGCGAGTCGGGATCGAACAAATTTCTAGCAAAAAATTATGTGTGATCCACGGTGTTATGAATTTATAAATTAGCATGGATTCCCGTCTTCACGGGAATGACAGAATATTTATTTAGTTTAAAAATTGAGAAATTATTTACAAAATTAAAAATTATAAAATTATCCCAGATAATGCAATAAACTGGGACATGAAAATTATAAAATGAAGAAGTATAATACATTAAAAATCCCCCCACATAGTGATGAAGCTGAAATGGCACTTCTCGGTTCTATTATGATTAGTCCGGAAAGTATTCACGAAGTTTCAGATATTATTCGTGCTCAAACTTTTTATTCTGAAAAACATTCTATTGTTTATGAAACAATGACCGAGCTTCATGCAAAAGCAAGTCCTATTGATCTTGTTTCTGTATCACAAAGATTAAAAGAAAAAGAACAACTTGATCGTATTGGTGGAGTTTCTTATATCACCGAGCTTGTAAACTCTGTTCCAACTTCTACAAACATTCTTCACTATGCCGAACTTGTTTTTAAAAAATCAATGCTTCGCAAACTTATAGCTTCGGGTGAATATATTGAATCTATTGGTTATGAAGAAGACCGCGAGCTTGACGACGTGCTTGATGATGCAAGTAAAAAAATATTTGAAGCCACAAATACTTCTGGAAGTCAAAAATATGTTCATCTTGCTGAGGAGCTTGATAAGGCGTGGGAAAGACTTGATAAAATGCATAAAGAAAAAGGCGTCTTGCGGGGTGTTCCAACTGGGTTTAAAGAACTTGATAAAAAACTTTCTGGACTTCAAAATTCTGACTTAATAATTCTCGCTGCTCGACCTTCTGTGGGAAAGACTTCTCTTGCATTAAATATTGCTTGTAATGCAGCTATACGTCACAATGTTGGCACCGCGATATTCTCGCTTGAAATGAGTTCTGCTCAACTTGTCGACCGTATGCTTTCTGCTGAATCAAAGGTGGACGCTTGGAAGCTTCGCACTGGAGGTTTGCGACTTGAAGAAGAGTTTGCGAAGATTCGTGACACCTTGGATCCACTTTCAAAAGCTCCTATTTATATTGATGATCAAGCGGGGAATAATATTTTAAGAATGCGTTCTGTTGCACGAAGAATTAAAATGGAAAAAGGTTTAGGACTTATTATTGTGGACTACTTGCAACTTATGTCCCCAACTTCAACAAAAAATTCTGACAATATGGTGCAACAGGTTACAGAAATCTCTCGATCCTTAAAACAGCTCGCTAAAGAGCTCGATGTTCCCGTCTTGGCACTTTCCCAGCTTTCTCGTGCTGTGGAAGCGCGTGGAGGCAAGCCTCGCCTCTCAGACCTTCGTGACTCTGGATCTATCGAGCAAGATGCCGATGTTGTTATCTTCATTCACCGAGATGATAAAGGGAAGGATGAAGCAGAAAAAACAAATATTGCAGAGATTATGATTGAAAAGCATAGAAATGGACCAACGGGCACAGTGAAGCTTTACTTTGATGGAGATAAGACAACCTTCCTTGATATTGATGAAAGCCAGTATGGAGGAATGGGACAAGATGTTAACTCTTTTTGATTACAAAAAGAATAATGTAAAATTAAAAATGAAAAATCGACATAAAACAAGAAGTGTATTCACGACTATATTTTATGTCGTCCTCGGTACTCCGGGGATCCAAGTCTTTTTGTCATTCCCGCGAAGGCGGGAATCCAGTTGGCAGAATTGAATTCATGGATTCCCGCCTTCGCGGGAATGACAAACTTATAAATGTTTAAAAAATAATGAACCACTTAAAATCTTTAGAAGAATTATTTGCAAAGTTTCCTGGCATTGGCCCAAAGCAAGCTAGGCGTTTTGTGTATTTCCTACTTACAAAAGATGAATCATATTTGAAAGAGCTAAGTTCTCTTATTGAAGCATTAAAAAGAGATGTGGTGGCTTGTGTTTCTTGTATGAAAATTTTTCCTAAAGATATGGCAAACTCAAATACTTGCCAGATTTGTAGTGATGAAAATCGATCTAAAAATATTTTAATGCTTGTTGCTCGGGATATGGATTTAGAACATATTGAAAAAACAGGAGTTTACAATGGCTTATATTTTGTGCTTGGTGGAACTGTTCCCATACTTGATAAGGAGCCAGAAAAAAGAATTCGTATTAAAAAATTAGTTGATCATATATCTACATATGAAGGGATTAATGAAATTATTCTTGCAATGAATGCTACTCCAGAGGGTGAACATACTATGAAATATCTTGCCGACACACTCTCCCCTCTTGTTGAAAAAAAACATTTAAAAATTTCATATCTCGGTCGTGGGCTTTCCACAGGTACAGAACTTGAATATTCAGACAAAGAAACTTTGAAGAATGCACTGGAGAGGAGAACCTAAATAATTAAAAATTAAAAAATAAAAATGTAAAATCGACATAAAACAAGAAGTGTATTTGCGACTATGTTTTATGTCGTCCTCGGTACTCCGGGGATCCAAGTATTTGTGTCATCCTCGCGAATGCGGGTGAGAAAGCATAGGTATGCTTTCGCAAGACCGGAGTGCGACGGTGAGTTCGGGGAGGGACCCGAACGCAAGACTGGAGGCTGTCGAGCCGAGGTATGACGAAAAGATTTTTCAGTAGAAAAATACTTTTAGGCGAGGTGTGGCCAGGAAATTTTTAAGCATAAAAATATTCTTGGATCCATGTATGATGTTGTATTTGACTTTTGCCCTTTGACTTCTTTTTATTTCGTACTAAACTATATAAAGATTCCTTAATAAGGAGGTACAAATGCAAAATAAACCAAATATTGAAAGTGTGTTATCGGTGTCGCTTCATGATCTTGGATTTACACCACGGACTGGGTCACCTCTCCATTCTTTTATCCATGAAAACGATGAGGGTTTTGAACGCGAAGCAGTGACGCCTCAAAAATGTAGGGGGGCTTCAGGTGAGTGCGGTTCTTGTGGAAGCAGACCTGACAAATGTCACAAAGTTCTTCATTCTTTACCGAAGATTTCTGCCGGTAGAGTTTTGGCTAAGTGGGCAAGGTATTATGGTAAACACGCAAAAGATTGTAAGTGTGAAGCTTGCCACATTCGACTTTTTCTTATGCCAGCATTAAAAAAACTGGTGGACGCACTTATGCAACGGGGCTTATCACCCGAATATCTGCTTGCTGAAATTCCGGATGTTGAGAGGATTTTACAATCCTAATCTCTGGGCTCGCGCTTATCACTAAAAGTAAAATCGTATCTTGAATTATGGGTACGATTTTTTCTTTGTCCAGTAGTGAATTTTTAGCTCACAAAAATGGTTACATTTTTGCACGTTGATAATTTAATTATCAACAAGCTAAAAATCTACTACTGGGTTCCACAATAACAATACGGTCGTCATATTATTGTGTAAAAGTAATGAACCGGCCGGTACAGTAGAATTACATACTTACTCCAATCTACAAAACAAAAAAAATCGCCTGTGGGCGATTTTTTGTTGTTAGCTAGAGCTTAGTAGCTAGAGCCTAACGGCTAGTTCAGCGAATTAATCTTAATCTCAAAATATGGCTGTCGATGTCCGTTCTTTTTGAAGTATCGGCTCTTTTGTAGGTATTTGATAACTGTAACTTTTGGTAGGCGGTCAATCTTTGTGATCTCAGCCTTTACTTCTGCGCCCTCTATCATTGGTGTACCAATTTTGATATCTTTATCATCACTTAAAACAAGCACATCTTTAAATGAAATAGTGTCGCCTACTTTGTAGTCGCCTATAATCTTCTCAATTCGGATTTTGTCTCCTTCTTGAGCTAAATATTGTTTGCCTCCTGTTTGAAATACTGCGAATGTCATAGTGGGGATATATTACCTTATTTACCGCAGTATTGCAACCCCATTTCTACTAATCTACCTTGTTTGTAAAATTTAACAAATATTGGCTTAAAATATGGCTATACTGCGGAATTTTTAAGCACAAATTTCAAATTTTTAAATAATTTCCTAATGTGTTAATTTAAAAATTAAAACATTATTTAAAAATTTAAAATTTAAAATTTAAAATTATTCAGCTTTTATTCCTCCGGTTTATCCAGCAATTCTATATCAATACCGGGGGTTTCCCCTGTAATCCTCATAACATCCTTATCTACCTTCTTTAGTTCCCCACTTGCCTTATTGAAGTGATTTACTGTGGTTCCTAGGGCATTTCCCAGCTTGCCGTGGTACTCTTCATAGGCCTTTAAATGCTTACCAAGCTCCTCAACTCTCTTTATGATGTCTTTGGCCGTTTCCTCAATTTGAAGCGCCTTAAGCCCCTGCATGACCGTCTGAAGGTATGCCAAAAATGAGGTCGGCGAGACGATTATAACCTTGTATTTTTGAGCCGCCCTTTGTATCAGACTCTCTGTTTCTTCTTTTAACGCCCCAATTTTATTAACAATCAAATCATAATAAATAGCTTCATGGGGTATAAACATGAATGCAAAATCCATAGTCCCCTCTTGTGGTCGAATATATTTTGAAGTTTCTTCAATTCGTTTTTTCAAATCACTAACAAAAAGTTTTTCTAGCCGAGTTTTTTCTGTTTCGTTTCTTTCTTCAACAAGTTTGTTGTAATTTTCAAGTGAGAATTTTGAATCGATTGGAATTATTTTATCCTTAACAAAAACTACAGCGTCAACAATCTCTCCATCAGAAAATCCATATTGCATTTGAAACATTCCGGGTGGCAAAACATTTTTCAAAAGAGTTTCCAAATAATATTCACCAATAATTCCTCTTTGTTTTGGATTTTTCAAAATATCTTGAAGATTTTGAAGCTGGTCTGCAAAGCCCACAACTTGTTTGCCTGTTTCTTTTACTTGAGCAAGTTCGGATGTGATTTCTCGTATAAGTTTTTGTGATTCTGAGAATTGTCTATTCACAGAGTCACTCATATGGCGAGTACTTTCCCCCATTTTTAAATCAACTGTTTTGTTTAGGTCGGAAACTTTGGAATCCACCGTTCGTGAAAGTTCATTTACTTGCTCAAGAATGAGCCTGAGGCCGCTATCCTCTTTTGGGGTGTCGCTATTTTTTTTAAGTATGAAAAATAAAGCGATGTTTATGGCTACTAAAATCAAAATAAATACACTCAATAATATTGTAG
>JBAXIZ010000003.1:0-13320 GCA_037138095.1 bacterium | reverse complement strand
CTGATACACTTTTCACGATAGTGAAAAGTGTATCAGTATCTTTAGTATTGTTTTGTGTTATTAATTTATTTTTGTTTTCTTTTTGAAATTACGAAAAGGTAAATTGATTTGATTAGGAGGATGAGGATTGTGAGAATTAAGAAAATTTTGCTGAGGCCGGTTGCAATGAGGGTACGGTCGAAACAAATCATACCACCACAAAGGGCCGAAGTGGTGGCTACTAACAAAAGAGCCAATACAAAATACGGAATCATTATTTTCATCCAAATTTTTAAGAAATTATACGGGAAGAAAATAAGTATCGCGATAGAGGAGATTAAATATGGTAAAGATTTATAAACAGGAAGCCAAACACCATAAAACCAATCTGAAACGCATTGATCATCAACACCAACACACACACGTATTACATTTGGATCTTTAAAAAAATCAGCAAACCATAAAACAAGCCCAGAAATTACAACAAAAACAAGCAAAATTATCCTATGTTTCATTTAAATTAAATTATTTAATAATTGACTAAGCATTTGAAGCATTATTTCTGAATCTGTTGGGTTTAATTTTTTCTTTTTATTATTCCACATATCACCCCTCGGGCCTTTTTGCTTTTTATCAATTTCATCTTTTTTATGTTTTTGATTTATCGCAAAATCTTTACTGAATTGCTTTATTTTAATAATAGCACTTTTTGTCTTATTTTTCTGTAAAGTTTTAATTATTGTATCTATCTTTTTATATATTTCATTTTTTGTTTTTGCGCCAGCATCAAATGTTTCCACAGTCTTTCGAAGTATTTGCAAATAAACAATTGGGTCAAAATCTGTATTTGAGTTTACAGTAAAATCATTTACACCATCTCCGTTTACATCAATTTTTATTAAAACACTAGAACTAGCCGTCGATGTCGCAGAGACTTGTATTTCCCCTTTCATATCAGGAGATGTCGGAATATCCACAAACTCTGAAGAGCTGAGTGTTTCTCCGCCTGAAGAAAGAGTATTCGCCTCAAGTGTAAATGTGCCGACATCGAGCCCCTGAAGCTTCACCATATAAGGAGCACCGTCATCAAGCAAAACATATTTCCCCTCTCCAAATTCCATATACCTACTTCCGGGAATATTTTCTTCAAATGCTTGCAAATCAGAATTTGGATTTGGATTGTTGATAAGTCCTGTGTGCCTACCCGTACTGTCATATACATCTATTGATACAGGCGAATGCAAAACTAATTCTTTCTTTTTATCTAAAGTAGTAGGTTTTTCTTTTGTAATATATTCCGGCAAGGTACTACTAGAATTTAACAAAATATTTTTAACAAAATCCAGTGTTGAACTAGCTTCTAGAATAGTTTTATGTATGTATCCACGCCCAGTATAATTATTTAAATTTCTCATATCCAAATAATAAGCACTTGATCCAACCGCCGCACTCGGCGCCACCACAGTTTCATCCCCCTCTGTTGTATACAAAGGCCTCCTATCAAAAGTTGTAACTTTAAAACAACCCGTCCTATCTGGCACACACACCTCCTTTCCAACATATTCTATACCGCGAATCGTAGAAACTCCCCACCCCGCTAACTCGGTCACCTTAATATTTTCCGGCATAATCAAATTATCTATAGCATTATGATTTGTTTCCGCCAAAGAAAGCATGCTAGATTTCAAAACATTCGGTGTTGTGGTATCAGTGTCTGTTGGCTCGGCTCGCCCCTCTTTTCCCAAAAGAAAATCTTTTAACTCGCTTGCACTATCTATAGTGTCACCATATATAGCTCTAAAATTTTTAAATTTATCAACCGATGCATCAAACTCAATTACAGGCGAAGCCACTTTTTTAAAATATTCTGTACTTGGCAAAAGATTATAAGCACCCATCATATTTTCTGCCAAAGTTCTCGCTGTACTTTTTCTCACAAGAAAACCTTTTAGACTTTCCTGTTCATCTCCGTGAAGCAAGCTAGCCACAGCTGTGGGTGTGCCGAGCTCTGGACTCGCCACCATCACCAGATTATCCACCAAATTTTCCTTACCTCTTTTTTTAAGCTCGGCAATTAATGTTTTTGCAACAAGTCCCCCATTGCTATGTGTCACGATTGAAACCTTTCCCGTCTTTGAAGATTCTGCCATTTTAATAATTTCATCAATAAAATTATATGTATTACCATTTTCTAATTTGATAGGTTCTGTAACGACCTTGTTCAAATCCATTCGCCAATCGTATGGCAAAGCCGACCAAGCATTTATTTTTTTCTCATTCACAAAAACATCCATCATATCTGCAAAACTTTTATAAACATTTGAGTCGAGCACACCCATACCAACATTTGTTCGCTCAATAATATCTCTTGTGTAAATATTTTTATCCACACTCGCACCGCTTGTATCTAAAAATAATTTTTCTACGTCAGCATTACGATTTGGCTCCCAAAGTTGGTTTTCAAAAAGTAAACCTTTTGTATAAAGCCTACTTGCCTGAAGCCCGGGGATAAACACAACATTTGAACAGCAAGGTGTTTCTTTTGTCGGGTCTTCCGTAAGCCAAGGAATAAATTCCACGCCATCTACCACCGAGTTGCCTGTGCCTTGAGCATTCAAATTTGCATTATATGGCCCGGAAGCATCTCCCCAATAGTTTTGGGTTGCTTTCATATTGTTATATACATTACCCCAATCCAAAACTCCGGCTTCAACATTATTTGATATTGAACTATTTTTAATTTCTATGATTCCCACATCCTTTTCAATACCAATATTATTCCCAGAAATTTCACTGTCTTCTATGAAAACTTTCCCATCATCATAAACTAAAATTCCAGACTGTATAAAATCTTTTATTTTACTTTTAGAAATTTTTACCTCACTATTATATGAGACACTCAATCCAAAAGAACCTCCTAAAAATGATGTATTCGAAATATCAACCTTACCTATTTGCCCTTCGTAATTATCAGAAACACACAAGGCACAATCACTCCCATAATTATTCTCAAGAATTGAATCACTCATATTCAAATTACCACCATATACTCCTATGGCATGATCAGAATATATATTTTTAAAATTTGAATTTTTAACTGTTGATGAGGAATTGTCACGAACAAGCAAAACAGACCCATTTGAACCAATACTTATATCTGATATTTTTGCGTTATCTATATCAAGAAAACTATTCTGCCAAACATAAAAAGCGCCTTTATAAATATTAGAGGCTGTTGATGAACTGAATCTTGCCGAGCTATTATAGCTAACATTAAGAAAAGAACTATAATCAAAATCAGATATATTTTCAAAATTTGAGTTTTCTATAATTATTTTGCTGTTATTATAAACACTGATTCCATCCCCTGAGACATCTCGCAAATCAACAGCAAAAACTAATGCTCTACTATTATTCAAAAACATAAAATCACCACCTAAATCTTGAAAAAAACTATTTTTTAAATCAATGTTTGAATTTTCATAAAGGCTAACAGCATCTCCATACGTATAGTGGATACTTTTGAAAAAACTATTGTCTATAGAGGCTGTACTTGATGAAAATATACTCAAAGCACCTTTTAAAAATATGTCCTCAATCGATAAATGATTAGCTATAAGCGTACTTTGATCAGAAATTTTTATACCATACCAAGAATGCAGAAATGAGACTCCATCCAAATTACCCGAAGAATTTGTAGAATTTATACACTCATATGTATATGAAAATTCAACATTTCTTAAATCGTACGAGGATCCCGAATATGAATATAGACCATCCCAACTTCCATAATCTGGTACTGTGTTTCCACCATCACTGTTTGTATCTCCATCAATTTCATCATTTAATATAGAAGTAAAATATATTTTATCCGCGGGGGTTCCTAAGGCTTGAATTTTCCCATAATTATTAAAACCTCTGTACAAAGAAAATTTAACCACAACTCCGGGCTCAATATTTAAGGTCGCCCCCTCCTTCACAGTTACATATCCCGAAACAACATATGGGCTTTCAGCTTTTGTCCAAGTTGTGTCTGAAGTTATATCAACTTTATCCAGATACGTAATTGCAAAAGCTTGGTGAGAAAAAGAGGGGGTGAATAAAAAAAAGAAAAACAAAGAGAAAAGAACTAAAAAACCTTTTGAGAGTTTCATAAGGGGTTCGAGTTATTAATATGAATAAAATCATATCATAAAAAGAGAAATGCTCTTATTAAACTTATCCACAGGTATATAATTTTTATAAATATCAAAACAAAACACCAAAAGCCCCGCGGTACTCCGCGGGGCTTTTGGTGGATTTGAGTGAGGACCGACCTCTAGAAATTTTATTTATTATTCCCCTTCTTAGCCAGAATGGCTAGGAGGATGATCGCGATTGCCAATAAAGCTCCTAATATATATATTTGTGTCATAGTTTGATAGATCATGCTAATAATTTTATTTTTCTGATATTAATATACTAAAAACCCAGAAAATTATTGATAAAATAAAACCACTTAAAGTTATGGCCCAATTAATTTCTGCTTGCATTATAGGAGCTACAAACATTGAAGCGAAGAAAACTTGACCTATATCTCTCGTGATTTCAGAAATTGCATCCACTTTCGCAAAAGAAGCTATGTTCATAAATATATTATACATCACCTTTTTAAAATACAAAAGCCTCGCGGTATTATAGACCATAATCGAAAAACCCGCACACTCCATTGCTGGAGGCGCGGGTGACTTTCATTTAAATAATAGCCTACATTGATAAATATATCAACTAAGTTAGCACGGAGATGTGGATAACTTTCATAAAGCCCCGCGGTACTCCGCGAGGCTTAAAAGAAATTTGTAAATTAGTTAGGCATATCAAGGTCTGTACTGAAGGGAGGCCGGGCCTCCTCCTAAATATGCTTTTCTTGTTCTGGTTCAACTTCGCCTTCATTGAAATTAATCCATTCTTCAATCATCTCTTCAAAATCAGTACTCGTTGAAAAATATTCTGGGAACTCCTCTTTATTCAAAATCACTCCTTCTTCTCTTTCTTCACCCGTATAATCTTTATAACTCGAATATTTATATTCTTTCAAAAACTTCTTTGCTTTCTCCTTGTTTGTAATCTCCTTCTTTTTCCACCCTTTATCAATAATCCCAATCGGATTCAAATGAATATATGTATATTGATATTTTAAATATTCATCAGTGTCCAAATGCTTTGCTTTGAATCTCCCTTCAAATAAAGACCCTGTTCTAAAATATTTTTTATTAAAGTATGAAGTATATGCAGTTGATAATTTATGCATAAATATACTAATACCGGAAAATCCATTTTGCGGCCTAATCTCCAAAGTCTCCTTTAATAAAAGATGAAAATGATTCGGCATTAAGCACCACGCACCAATCGCCACCAGTCCATCTCCTCTTTCTATATCTTTAAACTCTACACTTTGACCCTTTAAAAACACTTGATCATATTCAAATTGTTTTTTACTATTGCAAATATACAAAAGTTTTACAAAACGTTCATGGTCTTGTTTGTCTAAAAAAATTATTCTTTTATCAACCCCACGATTATATCCATGAAAATATTCACCGAGAGCGAAATCTAGATTTCGAGTCATTGAATAATTATACATCAGCTGATACAAAAAACACTCCCTGATAATTTAGAAGTGTTTATTTGCAATATTGAGTCTGGGGGAGGTTGAGCCTCCGTAGAGAGAGCCTCCGTAGAGACTTTTTCTGCTGGCTTTTTCGGCTTGACATGCCAGCTGTGTGATATATAATATAGGTACTAAACGTGAAAGGCATCCTATATGGGTGCCTTTTGTTTTATCTCCATCTTTACAATTTCTCTTAAATACTCAAAATCTCTGAAATTGTCCCCCGCAAACTGTTTAATCTCCTTAGCGGTTCTTCTTCCCCTTCCTAAAACAAGAACTTGTTTACCAATATTTTTTAAATATTTTAAAACTGGTAAAAAGTCTCCGTCGCCAGACAAAACTAAAACTCGATCAAAATTATCTTTTTCTTTCATCAGATAAAATGCCATATCAACATCACAATTCGCTTTTCTCTTTGTTGTGCCATCATCTTGTTCATATAACTTTACCGGCTTCAAAAATAGCTCGTAACCAAAATTCTCAAGTTTTTTATAAAACTTAACTCTCTGTAGATGCCTAGACAACAATAATAAATCTGCTTCATTTAACTTTTCCCCTTTCTCCTTTATATAATTATCTAAGTACTTTTTTAGCTCCACGATAGGAACAGAATCAAATAACTGATAATCAAAAGCAAAATTGTGTATTTCTACCCCTCCAAAATAGTAAACTTTATCTACATCGTATTTATCTTTTAGGTATAAAAATAGTTTTTCATAATCAATTTTCCAGCCGAGACTTTTTTCTCCACCATAAAACAAATTGGATGCATCAATAAACACAAAAGTTTTCATATTAATTATTGTACCACTGTATAAATTTAATACAAAAGCCCCGCGGTACTCCGCGGGGCTTGGGTGGATTTGCTAGGAGTTTAGTCTGGGGGAGGTTGAGTTTGGGGGAGGTTTTTGGGGGAGGTTGAGCCTCCGTAGAGAAGGCGGGTGCTTTTGGATAAATTTCAAGCAACGAAAAAACCCACTCTTTCGAGTGGGTTTTTTCTAATCTTACGAAATTTCTTTCGGGAGATCCTTCTAACTTAGAGTTAGAAGTTTACTGTCTGAACTAGATTCTCTAGGCCAGTCAAGATCTGTAGACCATGATTTGATCCATCTGCAGAACCTGTACCATACTGAATTGAGTTCACTCGCAATGTCACAGTACCAGTTCCTCGGATTGCACCTACAAGTGTAAATGTTCGAGTTGAACCAGCTGGGATAATGTAAGCTACGCCAGTAACATCTCCTGACAATGTTGAAGGTAAGGCTGTCTGGATTGTTGAAAGTGAACTTGAGGCATTTGCATTTGTTGTAACAAATGTTGTACCTGTTGCACTAACATACAAATCATTGTTTGAAGTGTTTGTAAGACCAAACTGGTAGTTAGCATTGTATGCAGTTACAGTTGTTCCTGGAACAGCTACGGCTGTTGCTGATGCATTAACTACTGAGACGGCGTTTGTTGTCAAAGTTACAGTACTTGAAGTAACTGTGTTTGGTTCAACTGTTGCTGTGTTGTAATTTGCATCTGTAACAACAATGTTTGATGTATTTGATGTCAAAGATACATATACTGTACCTGTTGAAGATGCAGTTACGTCAGCTTTGATTGAATAATCATTCCATACATCCTGTGATAGAGGAAGTGTTAGGTTGTTGAATACAACACTGTTTCCACTCCATGTTCCACCATATGATGTTGAACCATTAAACAATCTAACATTACTTAGAGCTGTTGATGTGCCAACTGTGCCGGCTACAGCAACTGTCAATGAGTTAAGTGTTGAAGAATTGTTTGCTGATTTCAAACTGATTGTACCAAGAAGAACATCTGAAGTTGTCTGAGTTAGAGACACTGTCTGCTGATGTGCTGTTGGTGATGATGGTGAGATTCGAGCGTAGATATCTGCTACTGAGCCGTTTGCGGCTAGAGTAAATATGTTTGAACCTACTCCTGCTGTAGCACTTAGATCAGCTGTACCTAGAGTATCTGTGTATCCAACACCATTTTCAGTTCGAACACCATTTGAACCAAAAGCTACCTCAACTGTCATACCACCTGTTGGGATCTTGTCAGTTGCTGAAAGAACTGTTGCACCTACTACTAGGTCTGCATCTGCTCCTGGAGCTACTGTATAGTTCACACTATCAAATCGTACCAAGTAGTCAGAACCAACTGTAATTTCTGTTGCATCTGAAGCACTTGAAATTGTCTTTGTTGCAATAGTTTTACCTGTCTGATCCTTAAGTGTTAGTTGATTGAATAGTAACCATGGTCGTGTATTGAAGTGTACATCTGCTCGAGTTACTGTAACTGGGCCTGATGTAGCTTTTAGACGAACAGCTAGAACATTTTTAGTATCACCTTTCTTTAGTTGAATTCCTGAAGAAACATATGATGACTGTGATGCTGTTAGTGAACCGTCTGTTCCATCCTTAACAACTGAACCTGGTGTTGTACCTGGTGTTGGAGGAACTACCACTACTGACTCACCATTTACTGATGTTCGTGTTAGTGGACCAAAATATCCAGCTGCTGGTGTGATTCCCTTTGCTGTTTGGTACGCTGCAAGAGCTGCTTTAGTCATAGGACCAAAGTAACCAGTTGCTAGAGTGTTGTAACCCTTTCCGATTAGGAAGTTTTGTAATGCTGTTACTTCTGCACCTTTTGAACCTACTGTTAGGTTTGATGTAAATGTAACTGCTGCTGGTGTTGAAGGTGTTCCAGAAAGAGCTGCGATTTGAGCTGAAAGTGAGGCGATCATTGCCTGAAGTTCTGCTACAGTAGCTGCTGATGCTGTATTTACTCCAACAAGTGCAACTGCAACTAAAGCTATAGCTGCAATCTTTGAAATTGTTTTCATAATTTGTTTGTAACGTTTGCTTTCGCAAACTAAATTAATATTCTTTCGTTTATTTTTAAAAAAGTGAAAGAAAAATTAATAACTACTAATAAACCAATAAATTGTAAACTGATATTTACAGAGTTGAACTCGGATGAGACTGAAGTCGGGATACTCACAACGTATCAGCGCGTGAGGCATTTATATCACTACAAATGCAATACTAACTTTTAGTTTAAATCTAGTTTTTTCGCTTGCGCGAAATGCACCAGACCGACGCAAAACCAAAAGGTTAGTGGCAAGGGGTTTAGAGGAAATACGGATTGGCAGACAAATAAGGAATAAGAGATTCGGAAGTGAATGAGAGAAGGATTCGGCATGGATCACACATAATTTCTTACTAGAAATTTGTTCGATCCCGACTCGGGCCGTCGCCCTCCGTCTTTGAATCATATAACATACGATTCAACCTCGCATTCGCAAGGATGACAATTCGAGGGGTCTTTTGTCATTCAAAAAATACCTAATTAATTTATCAAAGAATCTATCGTTGAGGGATTACAAGTATTATATACCCTTTTTGAAAAGTGTGAAATACTCGCAATATAAAACTGTGGATAACTCGGTTTTTAGGGCCTTTTTACCACCCCCTAAGTATAGCATATATGGGGTAAAAAGTCCACAAGATTGGTGAAGGCTCTAGCAATTAGGCTCTAGCTTCTTGGATTATATAGATATCCCCTCTGTCATCCTTGCGAATGCGAGGATCCATGTTTATCTCTGATTTCTCGATTCTCATGGATTCACAAGTATTTTTCTACTGAAAAATCTTCTGAACACACCTCAGCTCGTCAGCTTCCGGTTTTACAAAAGCATACCCATGCTTTTTCACCCTTCTTCAAGGGAATGACAATGCGGAAACGCAGAATTCAAAGGCTCGGCCTTTTTGGAGACCTAAGGACGAGCCTTAAAAATTCAAATCAAGGTACTAAGGGTGTCTTTTAGGGGAAAGGTCCCGCGGTACTCCGCGGGACCTTTTTAGAAGGTGAGGTTTTTAAAAAGATTTAATTTGGATAGGATGCGGGAATACGAACTTGGATCCCCGCATTCGCGAGGATGACAATGCAAAATGCAGGATGAAAGAAAGCTAGCGCCTAGTTGCTAGAGCCTAGAAGCTATGCCAACGAATACGTACTCCACCTCCTCTCCCCTTCTTTTCTCAAAATTCCTTTAGCAACAAGCGAGAGAAGCTCTCTTTGTATTGTCTTCTCACTACAATCTTTTATAACTCCAGTGAAGCCTTTTATAGTGAGGGTGCGGTGTTTCTTCACCAATGCAATGATTATATTCTGTCTTTTGTCCTTTATGTCCTTTAGAATATTGTTGTCCTTTATAAAGGACAATGCTGGTTTTGCTGAATTTCTTATTTCATATTTTTTATTTTCTATTTCTTGAGAATGTCCATGCAGATTTGGATTTATATTATGTGGATATGAATTTATTTTCATAGCTCCTGACTCATTACTCATGCCTCTATCTCCCTGTGGCTTCTCCACCCTGAAAAATGATTCATCAAATGAAATACTTTTTGTACTTACTTGTGAGCCTTCTCGCTTATCCAAAAGATCCAACATTTTATTCAACTCCCCTTCAATAATTGCAAAATTCATAGGGGATATAAATCCAGCTTTGTGAGCAACTTCATATAAAGATGTGAGCTCGATAATTTTTGAAACTAAATTCCGAACAAGGCTGTCTTTTACAGAAAGTGAAGCAGAGCTGAGAGAAATTGTGTCTTTTAGAAGTTCCCCCGCAACTTTTCTAAGTGACCACTTTAAGGGTTCTTCGGATGCAAAAAAGTTGCTAATCATATAGGTCGCAACTGTGAGCTTTTCCGCCTTCTTGTGAACAACGTAAAAGTCAGAATCATTCTGAAATATGGCTAGTTTTCTAGTGTCCGATTGAATATTCGGAGCTTGATTGTCTTTTATTGTGGGGATGTTTTTGGGGTCCATGGTATTTTTGTCTTTGAGATTTTTAATCTTGTTTTCAAAATTATTAGTCCTTTTATAACCGCATTATAGTCCGATAAAAAGATAAGTCAAAGGTCAAAAGTCAAAAGGCAAAACCGAAAGTTAAAAGTCAAAAATTGACACAAAATAAGGAATGTATTCATGACTATATTTTGTGTCATCCTCGCTGTACTCAGCGGGGATCCAAGTCCATATTCAATTCTGAATTAACTTGGATTCCCGGGAGTACCCGAGAATGACAGAGGAGATTTTTTAATTTTTTTTCCACTTCTTTATTTAGTCTTTTAGAAGTATAATATGTACATAATTATGGCAAGAAAGAAACAAACACAACAAGAAAATTTTAAGACTCAAGGCAAGCAAAAAAAAGAAGAAATGAAACCTAAAGGCTGGCACCTTTTTTCTCATCTCGAAAATGAAACCACAGACACAATAGCGGGAATTGTTTTTCTTGTACTCGGAGTATTTTTTATTATGGCATCTGTTGGGCATGGCGGGCCCGTCGGTACAAATATTTATAAAGTTTTTGGATACCTTCTCGGAGTTGGATACTTCCTCCTCCCCACCATATCTGTCATCCTTGGTATTTCTTTTGTAAAATCTCTTCATCATAATCTTGCCACTCCAAAATTTATCGGTGGGATTATTTTTCTAATTTCAGGCCTCGGACTTATCGAACTAATCTCAGAAAACAGTGGAGGAAAAATCGGCCACTTTATTGCGAGCCCGATGATACAACTTTTTGCATACGAGGCGAGCTTCATCATCCTTCTCGCATTCTTTGTCATTTCCCTTCTTATCATTTTTGATACATCACTTAAGATGAGTTTGATCGGAAGGTTCCTTTCACTTTTCCGAAAGAAACAAGAACCACAAATTGTTGGTGCACAAACTGATTCTGCCGGTGACATTGCAAAACAAGTCGCTCTTGCAGAAATTAAAGAAAACGAAAAAACAGCCAATGAAAATGAGCAAGGTAAAAAGACATTTGGCATATTCGGCGGTAAAGATGAAGAATTTGTTCCTCAAGAAAAAAATAGAAAAGAATTTCATGGTGTCTACACTCCCCCACCTATCGACATATTAGAAAAAGATAAAGGCAAGCCGGGTGTAGGTGATATTAAAGCAAATGCGAATATTATAAAACGTACACTTCAAAACTTTGGTATCTTGGTTGAGATGGATGAGATCACCATTGGACCTTCTGTGACCCGCTATGCTTTGAAACCGGCCGAGGGCGTGAAGCTTTCTAGAATTGTTGCGCTTCAAAATGACCTCTCGCTTGCCCTTGCCGCTCACCCTCTTCGTATCGAAGCCCCTATCCCGGGAAAGTCTCTTGTGGGTATTGAAATTCCAAACACAACAAAAACTCTTGTGGGCCTCGGAACACTTCTTGCTTCTTCAGAATTTCAACAATCTGAAAAACCACTTCTTGTATCGCTCGGCAAAGGTATTTCTGGTAAATCACATTTTTCAAATCTTGCGAAAATGCCACACCTTCTTATTGCTGGAACAACAGGCTCTGGAAAGTCTGTAACAATTCACACCATCATCACCTCCCTACTCTATCGCAACAGTCCTGATGCAATGAAAATGATTATGATCGACCCAAAGCGTGTTGAACTTACTTTATATAACAAAATTCCACATCTTCTTACCCCAGTTATCACCGACCCAAAGAAAACTATTCTTTCTTTGAGATGGGCAGCAAAAGAAATGAGTCGCAGATATGATATTTTGGAAGCAAACTCCGTTCGTGATATTGAGTCTTATCATAAAAATATTTTGGAGCCGACAAAGAATATAAAAATCACAGGCGATACAGATCAAAAGAAAGCCGACCCAATGCCATATATTATAATTATTATCGACGAGCTTGCCGATATTATGCAAACATATCCACGTGAACTTGAATCAGCCATTGTCCGCCTCGCTCAAATGTCTCGAGCTGTTGGTATTCACCTTATCCTTTCAACACAAAGACCTTCTGTAAATGTTATTACTGGACTTATTAAAGCCAACATTCCTGCTCGTATTGCCTTGCAGGTAGCTTCACAAATCGATTCTCGTACAATTCTTGATATGCCCGGAGCTGAAAAGCTTCTCGGCCAAGGAGATATGCTTTATCTTTCAGGAGAAATGTCACAGCCAAGCCGTATTCAGTCTGCATATATCTCTGAGGAAGAAGTGAAAAATGTGGTAAAATACCTAGTAGACCAATATAGAGACGAGGTTTCATATGAATTAAACCTAACCCCAGAAA
The DNA here is from genome assembly GCA_037138095.1 of bacterium. Taxonomy (GTDB): domain Bacteria; phylum Patescibacteriota; class Minisyncoccia; order Phycocordibacterales; family CAIZIN01; genus CAIZIN01. The sequence continues at coordinate 556 of JBAXIZ010000003.1, read as the reverse complement.
CAGCAAGCTCTGAGAGAAATCCTATGTTTGATGGGTCTGATGTTTCTCTTTCAAGCGATACAGAGTCCTTAGACGATGCGGGAGACGACGATATGTATGAAGAAGCCCGGAAAACTGTGATTGAAGCCGGGAAAGCATCTACTTCATTTTTGCAAAGAAAACTTCGTATTGGCTATGCTCGAGCAGCAAGAATGGTGGATATGCTTGAAGAAAGAGGAGTTATTGGCCCCGGAGACGGAGCAAGACCGAGAGAGGTGATGGAAAAGTCGACAGATAACCAAATAACTGATAACGGATAACTTATGAAACACGACACCAATACACGAATAAATACAACGAATGACACGAATTAAATACAAAACACCACCTATGTCATTCCCGTGAAGACGGGAATCCATGGATCCTCGCATTCGCAAGGATGACAATGCGGGATGCAGAATTTCATTCGTGTCATTCGTGAAGTCGGGGAGGGACCCGACTGCAAGGACGGAGCGCGACGGCGCGAGTCGTGGTCAGGAGATTTTTCAGCAGAAAAATACTCGTGACTTCATTCGTG
>JBAXIZ010000002.1:0-13613 GCA_037138095.1 bacterium | reverse complement strand
CAAATGCTTTGCCGATTTATAATATTTATTTTGAATTAATGTCATCCCGCTCTGTCATTCCCGCGAAGGCGGGAATCCACAAGTATTTTTCTGGTGAAAAATCTTCTGGCCACGACTCAGCTCGTCAGCCTCCGTCCTTGCAGTCGGGTCCTATCCCGACTTCACAGTCTGAAAATGCGGACTTGGATCCCCGGGAGTACCCGAGGATAACACACGGGGAGGGGGAGTTAGGTGTAAAGATTTTTGAAGAAAAAAGGGATGTGTTTATGGCAATTGCTAGGATTTTTTCACTTTTGCGTCGTCTTGTGCCAGAAGAGGGGTGCGAGGCTTTGATCTTTGACGATATGGAGCAAGTTTGTAAAAATGCACAGACTTTAGAATATTCTAAAAAATCTGTTCAGACTTTAGAATGGCTCTTTATTTTAAGAATGATGTGTTTTTTGGGTTATTCTCATAAGGAAAATTTTGGAAATCTTTGTGAAGACGAAATTGAGTGGACAAACGAGTATTTGGATTCAATTTCTTCATATAAAGATAGTGCCATTCATTCGATAAATAAAGCCCTAGAAGCTTCTCATTTATGATATAATTAATCCGCACACCAACATTGGTATTGTTGCACCTTATTTTTTAATCTAAATTAGTAAATAAGAAAATTTATTAAAAGCGTCCATTTAAAGGATATTTAAACTTTTGCAACAAAAAAATGATGCCAATGTTGGTGTGCGGATAAATATGATAGAAGATAAACATAAGCTTGAAAAGCTTACCTCAAAACTTTATTCTCGAACAAACGAAAGTGATGCCGAGTATAAAAAACATGAATTAGAGTCTAGGACTTATGAAACCCCCAAAGTATGGGAGGATGATTTGAGTTCGAATATTGAAGATAGTTTAGATAATCAAACAAACATGTCACATAAAACAAAAAATCCTTTTTATAAATTATTGATAGGTTCTTTTATTTTCTTGGCAATAAGTTTGGCCGTGGCAGCTTTTATGATTTTAGGTGGAAGCAATACGGTGTCGCCTGAAAATATAAATATGATTATTGGTGGCCCTATTCAAATTGGAGGTGGGCAAGAACTCTCTATTGATGTTGGAGTTGAAAATAAAAACAATGTTGCTTTGCAATTGGTGGATGTTTCGGTGGAATATCCTAGTGGTGCAAAAACTGCAGACAGCGCTCGAAATGATTTGAAACGCGAAAGAGTAAATATTGGAGATATTAATCCTGGGCAGTTTTCACATAAGATTTTTAAAACTATTCTTTTTGGTGAAGAGGGAAGCACTCAAGAAATAAAAGTAGTTATTGATTATCGCGTCCCTGGTTCAAATGCTATTTTTCAAAAAGAAAAGATTTTTTCAATATTATTAAATTCTTCACCTGTTTCAATCGTTACAAAAGGTTTGAAAGAAATTACTTCTGGGCAAGAGGCACAATTTGAAGTTACAGTGACTTCAAACTCTGATAAAGAATTGAAAAACATTTTACTTAAAGCGGAATATCCTTTCGGTTATATTTTTAAGAGTGCTGATCCTAGTGCAACAGATGGGAATAACACTTGGAATATTGGCACTCTTTCACCTAAAGAAACTCGAACAATTAAAATATCTGGTACTTTGCAGGGTCAAAACAATGAAGATAGATATTTTAAATTTACATTAGGAAATACATCAACTTCCAACAATACAGAAATCGGGACTATATTGGCTCTTTCTTCTCAAATAATTTCTGTTAAAAAACCTTTTATGGGAGTCGAGCTTACTTTAAATGATTCAAAAAGTGATGAATACGCAATAGCGGAGGGGAGTACTATTAATGCAGTTATTGATTGGGTAAATAATACACAAGAGGCTTTGGCAAATGCCGAAATGATCGCTGTTCTTTCGGGAGATATTTTTGATCCTTCTTCTGTTTCTGTTTCTGGCGGAGGATTCTTTGATTCATCACAAAATACAATAACGTGGGATAAAAGAGAAACACCAAATCTAGAAGATATAGCTCCTAATGGTAAAGGTAGATTTTCTTTTAACTTTATTGTACGAAACACAAAGAAAAATTCATTACAACTTAAGGTGGATGTTGGTGTGAAAGCACAACGTGTATCTGTGGATAATGTTGAAGAACAAATTAATTCAGTGGTTTCTAAAATAATAAAACTTACAACAGGTTTACATCTTGCTTCTAAAGCTTTGTATTATACGGGTCCTCTTGAAAACAGTGGTCCCGTGCCGCCCAAAGCCGAAACAGAAACAACTTACACTATTGTATGGACTGTAACAAATAATTTAAATGATGTTTCAGGTGCTAAAGTAACAGCCAAATTACCGCCTTACATTTCTTGGAATAATATTATTTCTCCATCATCTGAAAAAGTTTCTTATGATTCTGTTACTGGAGATGTTGTTTGGGATATTGGAGATGTGTCTGCTGAGGCAGGCTTTGCAAAACCCAAAAGAGAAGTTGCTTTTCAAGTGACATTGAAGCCGAGTGTTACACAGGTAAATTCAATACCAAGTTTGGTGGGAGAGCAGGTTCTTTCTGGTAAAGACAATTATTCAAATGCTGAAGTGACAGATAAGAGAAGCCCCCTTAATACGAGTTTGTTAAATGATTCTGGTTTTATTGAGGGTAATGACAGAGTTGTACAATAAATTGCTTTTGACTTTTTTTGATTTAGATAGTAAAAATAGTAATAAATATGAATAAACAAGAAGAAAATACAAATACAGATTCAGCATCAAATGTAATGGAAAAAATTATTTCTCTAGCAAAAAGACGTGGTTTTATTTACCAAGGTTCAGAAATATATGGAGGTCTTGCTGGTACTTGGGATTATGGACCTTTGGGAGTTGCTCTAAAGCGCAATATTGAAGGTTTGTGGTGGAAACGCTTTGTGACCGACAGGGAGGATATGTACGGTATGGATGCTGCTATTCTTATGAATCAGGATGTTTGGAAGGCCACAGGGCATGTGGCGACCTTTGCTGACCCTCTTGTTGAAGATTTGAAAACAAAAAAAAGATATCGAGTAGATCATATTCTTGAAGCAAACGGAATTGATCCAAAAGGAATGAAAGTGGCTGACATGGATAAGGCTTTGAAAGACAATGCAATAAAAAGTCCTGAAGGAAATCCGCTGGGTGATGCTAGACAGTTTAATCTTATGCTCAAGACTCATATGGGGGCTATAGAAGATGATTCATCGATTTCATATCTACGACCAGAGACAGCTCAAGGAATGTTTGTAAATTTTAAAAATGTTATGGATTCATTTCATCCAAAACTTCCTTTTGGTATGGCACAGATAGGGAAGGCTTTTCGAAATGAAATTGCTCCTCGTGATTTTATTTTCCGCGTTCGAGAATTTGAACAAATGGAAATTGAATATTTTGTAAAACCTGAGAATTGGGAGAATGCTTTTGAAGAATTTCGAGGAGAGATGCTTGCATTCACAGAAGATATAGGGCTACCTCAAGAAAAAGTTCATGAATTAGAAATAGCTCCAGAAGACAGAGCGCATTATTCAATGCGAACTATTGATTTCGAGTTTGATTATCCTTTTGGCAGGAAAGAACTTTATGGCCTTGCATACAGAACAGATTTTGATTTGAAAAGTCATTCGGAATCTTCGAAGGTAGATTTGTCATATTTTGAAGAAGAAACAAAAGAAAGATTTTTGGCACATTGTATTGAACCTTCTTTTGGTGTGGGGCGTTCACTTTTGGCTGTGCTTACGAGCGCATATACAGAAGATGAGTTAGGAGGGGAGACAAGATGTTATTTAAAACTGTCTCCAAAAGTTGCTCCGACTCTTGTTGCTGTATTTCCTCTTTTGAAAAATAAACCTCAGCTGGTAGATAAGGCAAGAGAAGTGTATATGGATTTGAGAAAAGAATTTGGAAGAGTTGCATTTGATGATAATGGAAATATTGGAAAAAGATATCGAAGACAAGATGAAATTGGAACTCCTTTCTGTGTGACAATTGATTTCGATACTGTTGAAAAAGATAATATGGTTACAGTACGAGATCGAGATACAGGAGAGCAAGAGAGGGTGGAGATTGATGAGTTGAAGGATTATTTGAAAGGGAAGATATAGCAATTATCTCCGCATTGTCATTCCCGACCTGATCGGGAATCCATGTTCGTATTTTGAATTTTACAAAATCTTTTTCGGTGAAAGTTTTGTGTCGCACGGATATTTTTCTGCTGAAAAATTCCTCGAGCTCGCGCCGTCGCGCTCGCTAGGCTCCCCAAAACTTCCACACTCAACAATTTTGTAAATACTACGCCACCGTTTTTGTGTGGCTGTAGGCGGACTGTATTCCTTGGTTACAAGGAATACAGTCAGTTGAATTGATGCGCCCAAAAAGCCTCTGCTGAGCTCTTTTTGGACGCATAGGGTGCAAACCCTTGACTTTCTATATATAATTATGTTATAATATAAAAGTAATAATGTCATTTAAAAAAGTCGAAGACAATTCGTCATAGCAGAGAATAGACCATGTATGGCCTCTTTTCTGCTATGACGAAACCACGTTGGTCCAGTCCTCTAGCAAAAAAAACAATCGGCCCGTGAATTGGTTAAAATCCATAAACGACGCCACGAAGAAAAAGGACTAGTAAACCATGAAAAATACAGCTACCCTCGGTCAAATCCAAAAACTTTTGTCGCTTCTCGAAGGTGTTACCTCCGAGCAAGTCCAGAGTGCTATCGAGTCAGGCCTCCTCAGTGAAATCATTCGCTCTGGAGAACTCACTTCCATCAAGGAAAAGCATCTGCGCGAGCAGTTCGTGAATGGGTGGAAAATTGTTATGCGGCTTATTCGGCCGGAAGAGATCTTCATCACATGCCCTAGAAATGTCTGCACTTATTACGACAGTAATCCAGACAGAAAAGGAAAGTATCAAGTGAAGGTTTGGAAAGGCAATTACGGCTTCTGGAAAAAATCAAAGGGGCATGTCAGTGATGGTGGCTCTATGCCTGATGATGCAATACTTTTGCTTGAGTATTATGATACCAAGAATTTTTCAGAAAAAAGTAGTTGCCCTAACATCGCGGGCGAACAACTCTGCGGGGCTCTCTCTCGTCATATCAAATGCGAGGAGTGGTACAAAGAAACACTGGAAGGTGAGGGTGACTACGGCGCAACCGTATATCTCGACATCATCAGTGTCCGTAAAGAATCCTAAACACCACAACCCGTTTTTAAAAGTTTGACGGATGGATTCAAACTTTTACCCCATGCAATCGTGCGTGGGGTTTATTTTTTATATAAAATGGCTTTTGCACATATTTGAATATTTGTTAAACTTCCAGTATATTGAATAATATAATATATTGATGTTAGAAAAAGAAACTAAGATAAATAAAAGTGAGATAGAGTCGTTGGTTGTGGATGACTTGGTTTTTGATGACTTAAAGAAAATAAATTGGGCTGGTAGTGCGACTCATCTTAAATATGTTGAAGAAGCTCTTAATCGTGCGCAAAAAGGAGAAGTAATCTATTTAGCTGTTAGGGATGCTGATGGCAATCCAATTTCAATTGGTGGTGTTGATTTTTGTGCTCATGAGAATGCTGGAACATTGTGGCAGATTATAACAAAAGACTCGTTACGTGGGTTGGGTATCGGAACTAAATTAATTGAATCGCTAGAGCAAAAAATTAAATCTAGAGGGATTAATATAGTAATGCTTGGAGTTGAAGATAATAATATTATTGCACAGAATCTTTATAAAAAATTAGGTTATGAAGTTTGTGGAGAAGCCAAGGAATCTTGGAAGGAAGAAGACGAAAGTGGAAGAGTGTACACACATTATGCTGACGAGATTCTGATGAAAAAACAACTATAGAATACAGTCTTAAAAATCTTCGGTAAACATTTCTCGCGACCGCGAGAAATGTTTACCAGCGTTTTTACGTATTTTTAGAGTTAACAAACCTGTCACATATAATTTTTTACTAAAAATTTATGCGACCCCACCTCAGCTCGTCAGCTTCCGGTCTTGCGCTTAGGTACTCACCTAAGTTCACTATCGTGAGGTTTGTTAACTCTTATTACGTGTGGAATATTTTGGAAATTCTGTTAATATTCAAAGTATGTCATTCACCAAAACAACACTTAAAAATGGGCTTCGGATTATTACTGTGCCAATGAAGGATAATTCTACGGTGACAGTTATGTCGCTTGTGGAAGCTGGATCCAATTATGAAACAAAGGATAAAAACGGGATCTCTCACTTTCTGGAGCATGTTTGTTTTAAGGGTACGGAAAAGCGACCTTCCTCATCTGTTATAAATATTGAGCTCGATTCACTCGGAGCTCAATCAAATGCTTTCACAGGCAATGAATATACTGGCTATTGGGCAAAGGCTCATTTTTCTAAAACTTCAAAACTTTTGGATATTGTTTCGGATATTTATTTAAATTCAAAGTTTCCAGAAGCAGAAATTGAAAAAGAAAAAGGTGTGATTATTGAAGAGATAAATATGTATGAAGATTTGCCAAGGGCAAAAGTGGGGGAGATATTTGAAGAATTGCTTTATGGGGATCAGCCAGCCGGAAGACCTATCATTGGCCCCAAAGAAAATATTCGAAAAATGACTCGGGCTGATTTCGTGAAATATCATAAAGATCATTATGTGGCAAAGGCAACAACTGTGGTGGTGGCGGGGAAGATGAATGAAAAGAAGGTGATTGCAGAAATAAAAAGATTATTTGATAAAGTTTCAAATGGTAAGAAAGGAAAAATTGAAAAGGTGCTAGAAGTACAGAAAAAACCTCAAGCAAAACTTTTTTTCAAAGAAACAGATCAAACACATTTGATAATTGGTTTTCGTGGATTTGATAGATATGATAAAAGAAATATTGCACTCACACTTCTCTCAACTGTTCTTGGTGGGGGAATGAGTTCGAGACTTTTTCAAAAAATGCGTGAAGAATTAGGTATTTGTTACTATGTTGGCTCGGGTAAAAATTCTTATACAACTCACGGAAATTTTGCGATTTCTGCTGGTGTTGCAAATACTCGTGTGAAAGAGGCAATTTCGGGAATATTGGAAGAGGTGAAAAAAATTGCCGAAGAGCCAATTCCGGAGGTTGAACTTCGTAAAGCAAAAGATTATAGAATCGGTACAATGTTTCTTGGTTTAGAATCATCAGACTCCCTCGCCGACTTTTATGGTTTCCAAGAATTACTGCATGATAAAAAAATACAAACACCAGAAGATCTTGTTAAGAAGGTTGAAAAAATAACCGCAAAGGAAATTCAAAAAGTTGCAAAAGAAATTTTGAAGAATGAAGGGATGAACTTGGCGATGGTGGGACCGTATAGGGATGTTGCCGAATTTCTTCCTTTGTTGAAAATTTAATAATTTTGTAATTTTTAATTTTTAAATAATTTCTTAATGTAACAATGAGAAATACGCGTCCAGCTGTCATCCTCGGGTAATCCCGGGGATCCAAGTGCGCATCCCATGATTAATAATTAAATCATAATAAGACTTGGATCACACATAATTTCTTGCTAGAAATTTGTTCGATCCCGACTCGGCTCGACAGCCTCTGTCTTTGAATCGTATCACATACGATTCAACCCCGCTGAGTACAGCGAGGATGACAATACGGATTTTAAAAATTAATTCATTTAAACATTATTTAAAAATTATCCCAGATAATGGCAATAAACTGGGACATGAAAATTTGTGCTTAAAAATTCATAGCAAAATAGGCGTAAGTCTAATAAAAAGATTTAGGACTACAGATAAGTAAAGATAAGATAAGTAAAGATAGTTACAACACGCTATGTTTATGTTACTATTTCCATATGCATAACAATACCCTAAACATTTCATCGGGAACCATTATTCGTACTATCCTTATAGGATTCTGTTTCTATTTGGTGTATATTTTAAGGGATATTTTGCTTGTGGTCCTTACAGCTGTAACAATTACAGCTGCTATTGAACCTCTTAACAAAATGTTAATTAAGCGAAAAGTTCCCCGTACACTATCTGTCATAATGATTTTTCTTTCATTAGGTTTAATTATCGCTGGAGGTTTTTATTTCTTCTTGCCAACATTTATTTCTGATGTTTTAGGAATTCTTGATTCATTACCTCGATATGTTGATACAACAAACCTTTTGAGTCCTCTTAGCGATACTTCTTTTGGAGCATCGTTACCAAACTTATCAATTGGAAATATTGTAGGTTCATTAAGCTCAACGTTCTCTGATGTGACCGGTGGACTATTTAGCACTATCTCAGGATTTTTCGGTGGTATCATTAGCTTCATCTTAATTGTGGTTTTGTCTTTCTATCTTTCTGTTCAAGAAGATGGCGTGGGAAATTTCTTGCGGGTAATTACTCCGGATCATTATGAAAAATATATATTGGATTTGTGGAGACGTTCTGAAAAGAAAATCGGATTATGGCTTCAAGGTCAATTACTGCTTGGCATAATCATAGGTATCCTTACATATTTAGGACTTTCAATTTTGGGTGTGAAAAGTGCATTATTCCTTGCTTTAATTGCTATGGTCCTTGAACTTATTCCAATATTTGGAATTATTCTAGCTATCATTCCCGCATTTGCTGTGGCTCTATCAGACGGAGGTGCAACATTAGCATTTCTTGTTATTGGACTATACGTAATAATTCAACAATTTGAAAATCATTTAATTTATCCTCTTGTTGTTCGAAAGATCGTAGGTATTCCGCCAATTCTTGTTATTCTTACTTTGATTATTGGACTTAAGCTCGCGGGATTTATTGGTGTGATTCTTTCTGTTCCGGTTGCTGCTATTTTAGTCGAGGTTTTGAATGATATTGAAAAGAAGAAGGGGGAGAGGATTACGAGTTAATCCCGTTATTCGTTTGTCATTCTTGCGAATGCGAGAATCCATGGATCCCCGCATTCGCGAGGATGACAATACAGAGAGGGGGAATAGAAAATTAATTTATTAAAAAAAGCTAGAGCCTAGCGCCTAGTGCCTAACAGCTATGCCGATGTCAGATACAAACAAAACAAAAGGTAGTTTTTATATTACAACCACACTTCCATATGTTAATGCTGAACCTCATTTAGGGCATGCGATGGAATTTATTCGTGCTGATGTTGTTGCACGGCATCGTAAACTTCAAGGTTTTGATGTGTTTTTTAACACAGGTACAGATGAGCACGGAATGAAGCTTTTTGAGGGCGCAAAGAAAGAAGGGAAAACAGAACAGGAATATGTTGATTTTTATGCAGGAAAAGTGAAAGACCTTTTAAAACTTTTGGGAGTGAGCGAAGATGTTCATTTCATTCGCACAACCGATGAAAAACACATACAAGCCACAAAAGCTTTTTGGAATAAAGTTTTAGAAAATGGTTTTATTTATAAAAAAAATTATAAAGCAAAATATTGCGTAGGTTGTGAGGAAGAAAAAACAGATAGCGACCTTGTGGATGGAAAATGTCCAATCCACCCTAATCGAGAGCTTGAAATAATTGAAGAAGAAAACTACTTTTTCAAATATTCTGCATTTGCCGAAAAGCTTACAAAATTTTATGAAGAAAATCCTACTTTTGTTATTCCAGATTTTCGTTTAAATGAAATGAAAGAATTTGTTAAGGGGGGACTTCAAGACTTTAGTATTTCACGGTTAAAAACAAAAATGCCTTGGGGAATAGAAGTTCCGGGAGACTCAGATCATATTATGTATGTTTGGTTTGATGCTTTGGTAAACTATGTTGCGACTTTGGGCTACCCTGATTTAAGTGGAGATTTCAAAAAATATTGGGTGGAAGGGGAGACTGTACAATATTGTGGAAAAGATAATAATCGTTTTCAATCTTCAATGTGGCAGGCGATGCTTATGGCGGCTGATTTACCAAATACAAATCATGTTATTATCGACGGGTTTGTTACGGGAGAGGGTGGTGTGAAAATGAGCAAATCTTTGGGCAATGTTTCAAATCCAAAAGATATCATAGCGGAATATGGCACAGATGCGCTTCGATATTTTTTGCTTCGGGAAGTTAGCTCTTTTGAAGATTCACCTTTTACAATAGAACGTTTTAAAGCTTCTTATAATTCTGGGCTTGCAAACGGGCTTGGAAATCTTGTTTCTCGTGTGATGAGAATGGCAACGACAAATGGAGTGATTCTTGATAATAAAATTGTGGAAGAAATAAAGCAGAGCGATGTATTAAAAGCTTTTTATGAAAAACAAGAAAAAGGATGGAATGGATTTAATTTACAAATTGCTACTGATGCAGTTTGGGATTTGATATCTTATGCTGATAAATACATACAAGATAATCAACCATTCAAAACAATTAAAGTAGATAAAGAAAAAGGTGAAAGGGAACTTGGAGAGCTTCTTGCATATCTTGATATAATTTCTGAAAATCTCCTTCCTTTTTTGCCAGAGACATCTTCAAAAATTTCAAATTATGTAAAGACGGGGATAATGCCAGAGGCACCACTTTTCTTAAGGAAGGACTAGTGAAATAAAATATTCAGCATGGACTATGCAGATAAGTGACGACCGTCATTTATCTGCATAGTTTTTTTTGTGTTTGACAAAGGTCGTTTTTAAACTAATATCAAGCTTGGAACAAAAAGAAAGGAAAATATGAAAAAAGGTGACGAGAAGTTCAATAAATTTAAAATAGCATTCATGGGTTTTATAGCAGAAATTAACGCAGGGTTTTACGATAAGCTATATTCTATCGCATTTGAAAATAACGGAGGACTTCCTGATGACTTCTCCTGTAGTGTTTGCGAGACATTTAGAAAAGCTTCAGGAGATATTAGGGGTAAGGCTTTTGAATTTGCCAAATACTCACTTATTGAACAAGCAAAACTTTTCAAGGAGTACTATTTGGCTCATGTTGGTGAGCCTCGCCAAGGTCTTACCATTTATGAGAAGGACGAAATTTTTTACAATTTCTTACTTTGGTTTTACACAACCCTGATAACTAAAGCCCTGGCTGAACAGCGATTCTCTGAGGAAACTTTGCTTCCATTTTTGAGTGAGGCATTGGAATGGGCGGTTGAATATGCTCAGAGGACTGAAAAGCTAAAAGTTGAAATGTATGATCTTTTGACCGAGGCTCTGGCGTTTATCGGAATTTCTCGTGAAGACTTTCTTTCTTTGCTGTGGGAGAGCCGTTTGGATTATGGTCGGCAGGTCTGGAATTATCACACCAAAAAAAGCACAAAAATAATTCACCCCAACTGGCCTACTGAGCCTGTCTCTCCGTGAGACAGGCTTTTTTTATTGTGTTAAAATCAGGCTATGAATTTTGATTATATAGACATACACTCACATCTTAACTTTTCAGATTATGAAAAGGATTTTGATGATTTGATACAAAGATTAAAAGATACAAACACAGGAACTATAACCGTGGGTACTGATTTGTTGTCATCACAAAAGGCTGTAGAGCTCGCACAGGTGTACGAAAATATTTATGCATGCATTGGGCTACACCCCGCAGAGGATACAGGTGAAACCTTTAACGAAGAAGAATTTGAAAAATTAGCATTACAGAAAAAAGTTGTGGCAGTGGGGGAATGCGGTTTGGACTACGGACGAAACTCAGACGCAACAGAGGAGGCGAAGCAACGGCAAAAGATTGATTTCGAAAAGCAAATTAATTTTGCAGTAAAATTTGATTTGCCTTTAATGTTGCATATTCGTAATGCTCACAAAGATGTTCTAAATATTTTAAAAGAAAAGAAAAAAGAATTTGGAGAAAAATTGAGAGGTGACGTTCACTTTTTTTCTGGAGATAAAAACATTGCACAAGAATATTTGGATTTAGGCTTCACAATGTCCTTCACTGGCGTAATTACTTTTACAAGAGACTATGATGAAGTGATAAGGTTCATTCCACTCGACAAAATGATGTCAGAGACTGATTCACCTTATGTTACTCCTGTTCCGCATAGGGGGCAGAGGAATGAACCTTCATATGTGCAGGAAGTTGTAAAAAAAATTGCAGAAATTCGTGGCGAAGATTTTGAAATGGTTAGAAAAACTTTAAGTGACAATGCTGTAAAATATTTCAACCTAAAATAATTTTTTTGGGAACCGAGTTCCCAAAAAAATTAAAAAAACTTTAAGTGACAGTATGGTAAAATACTAATGATTTTTCGTGGATGGGGTACGATAGACCGTCCCCCCAGTTCTTTGGGAACCGAGTTCCCAAAAGTTCCCCAAAAATAAAACCCACACTAAAGTTGTATGGGTTTTGGGTTTAGTATAAGCTTGTCCACATTATTGGGAGGTTCACCGAGCTCGAGAAGTCTCAGATGTAATGTTCTTAATATACCAAGACTTTTCTTTCTTTCGTCCAGAAATATTCCGAGGGTATTTGTGAGGTCCTCAATACGTTTCTCGACAACATTTCTGTAATCATGGTCACCAGGCAGTTTCCCCCCATAATCAAATTATTGGGCAGAGACTTTTAACTGGATATAATCCAATCGGTCCACCTTTTTTACCGTGTCTTGACCAGTAGCAACCACATCCATATGTGCAGTATGATCTGCCTTTTCTGGAATCATCAATATCATGTGGTCCGTATATATTTTCGGGGGCAGTTTGTTTTTTCTTAACCATTTTGTATCTTTCAAAAGTTAATTATTTGGGAACTCGGTTCCCAAATGATGTATTTCGTTTGCGTTAGTCGGCGTCCAGTTCGCGTAAGTCCGCGAGGGTGGTCCTCCACCATGGAGTGGACTTTTTACTTGATTTATAGTAATATCATTCTCGCATCGTTGAGACATTGATTTTCACCGGCGTGTTATCCAGACACCGCTAACATTAAAAACGAAGGTGTCATACAACAGCATCGAGTGCAAATGTTTTCAGAAAACTAGCGAGTTGCGACGGCGCGAGCTCGAGGAATTTTTCAGCAGAAAAATATCCGTGTTCCGGAAAACATTTGCCGAGAAAAGCTGTTGTCTGGCACCGAGGAAATCATTAACCCTCGACAGTTTGCAATCTCAAATGCAAGAAATTGAGCTTATGCAGGTATATGAGCTAGGCTTCCATATCATTCCAACAATCGCTGAAGAAAAAGTAGCGAATGTTTTTGGTGATATAAAGTCATTGCTTGAAAAAAAAGGAGCAGTTTTCATCTCTGAGGAATATCCAAAGATGAGACCACTTGCTTACACAATGTTTAAAAATGAAGCGGGTAAGAATGAAAAATTCAACTTCGCATATTTTGGTTGGGTGAAGTTTGATTTAGGAAAAGAGGAAATCGCTGAAGTAAAAGAGACACTTGAAAAGAATAAGGAGATTCTTCGTTTTCTTGTTATCAAGACTGTTCGTGAAAATACATTGTATAGTCACAAAATACCACGAAAGGAAAATGATAAAGTAGACATTCCTGTGGTTGGTGTGATTCCTGAAGATGTAGTCATGGCTTCAGATGAAGAAATCGACAAGACTATTGAAGAGTTGGTTGTAGAGTAAAACACGACACTAATACACGAATAAATACAGCGAATTACACGAATAGAATACAGAATTGCATTTCATTCGCGTCATTCGTGAAGTCGGGGAGGGACCCGACTGCAAGGACGGAGCACGACGGTGCG
>JBAXIZ010000001.1:0-14677 GCA_037138095.1 bacterium | reverse complement strand
CTTTTGTAGTACGTTCATTAGTTGTTTTTTAGAACTTCAGTTAAATAATCATATGCTTTTGGAATCCAGACATCTATGTCTTGTTCATTGGTCCAAAGATTTTTTAAATAGTCTTGATATTTGATATGACTTGGATAACCAGAAATTTCTACATTGCCTTGTATATCAGCAAATTCAGGTAGATTTTGTATAACATCATTAAATAATTCTGCTAGCATCCAAAATATACCAGTATTTTTATCTAAATTTTCAAATATGTTTTTAAATTTTTGAACAGCGTACTCGTAGAAAAAGAAATGTAAAACCTCGTGAATCACAACACTATTAGAACCATTTCTGTGCTTATAGAAAACCTGAAAAGTTTTGCTATCCAGAAACCGTGGATTACAGTTAATTATTGATAGATATCCAACCCATTTACCATCGGGTTTAATTGGGTTTTTGAATATCTTGTTTATTTGTATTGTAAATTTACTTTCTATTTTATCCCAATCAGTCTGGAATTTTAATATATCATTTTCAAGATCATTTATATTATTGGAATAATATTTATCAAAATACTTATCAATCGCTATTCTTTTATCGTTTTCAGCTAGATTTACTATGTATTCAATTTCTGGATGTGGGTTCGTGACGTTTTTTGAAAAATCAATCCCTCCAACTTTTTGGGGTCTATTTATAAACACAAAAGCCATTTGTTTATCTAATTCCTTATTTAACTCAAATTTAATGTCTAAATTCATAAGATAATTATATACTACTTAAAACTTCAATTAAATAATTCTTACTTTGGATTAGGTTTTCTAAAAGATTATTTTCATATTCAGCTCTTTCTTTTTCATCGTAATAATTAACCAAGTCTTCAAAAAAACCAAGTCTGAATTGAATATACTCCTTCTTATCTAATTCAGTTTTTTCTAAATCTTCAAGCTCTGTTTTTAAACAAACTAAACAACATCCATTCTCGCCTGTGTGTTCATTGTGTTCTCTTATTTCATGTGTGAGTCCAAGCTCTCTGTATTTCTCTGGATAATTACTGCTTATTGATATTAACCCTTCCTTACTGTAGCTCGCAAAAGTTTTTGGTATACTGACCTTTTTTCCAAACTCTTCCTCGTTAACGACTAAATATGAATAAGTTTTTCCTTCGTGAGTAACTTCGCGTGTGTCGATGACAAATTTTTCTATCCAATTTGGTTTAGTCGTTTCAATTTTTACTACTGGATTAGATAATGTATTTGGTGTTGGGTCTTTTATGTTCATATTTTAATTATATCATGAGACTAAGTGTAAGATGTTGTCAATGTATAGAATACTAAACATAAGGATTGTTTCTCTTGAGTTTTCCAAAAAAATTACTTAATACTACTTTATCTTGATATATCATTTTGCTTTCATTCATAATTTCCTGTTCACTAAAGAATTTACCATAATCTCCTTCAGAGACAATTAGATTGTCAGCGAAGTCCGACTGAACCTCCAAAGTGTAAACTTCTATAATACTTCCATAAAATTCATATTTACTAAAATGTGCAAAATTTTCTATATCAATATTTAATTCTTCTTTTATTTCTCTTAGCAATGCCTCTTCTGGCAATTCAGTTCCTTCTATCCCTCCACCAAAAAAACCAAAGTACCCAGGAAGACGCATAGCATTTTGTGAACGCCTTTGAATATATACATAAATTTCCTCGCCATTCTTATAATAGGGTATTAAAACCACCACTTTTCTTTTTTCCAGCTTGTTAGTCATAATTCATTTAATTATACACAATGATCGGATTGTGTCATTTTAAATTAGGATTGATTTTAATATGCATGTTCCATGTGATATAATTTTTATATGAAAATACTTTTAACATCAAGCGGGGTTAATAATCCTGAATTAGAACAAGCTTTCTCGGATCTTACTAATAACAAGAAAGATTTAAAAGTTGCGTTAATTACAACCGCAGCTGATCAAATAGATTGGATAAAAAGCGAACTTCCTGGATATGATGTTATTCCCAAAATCAATGAAGGTAGGCTTGAGAAAAATTTAAAATGGCAGCAGACATGGAAAAAAGAATACGAAGACAAGGGGTTTAAAGCAACTATTGTAGATTTAAAAAAAGATCCTGATTGGATTAAAGAAGAATTGAGTAAAGTCGATATAATTGATGTTTGTGGCGGTGATGGAAATTGGTTACGTGAGTGGGCAAGAGTTTCAAAAATTGACACTTATCTTAAGGATTTAATAGAAAAAGGTGTCGTTTATGTAGGAACAAGTGCGGGTGCGGGATTAGCTGTGGCTGATTTTGGTCTAGGATGGTGGACTCCAGAGTGGAAGGAAGATCATACAGGATTGGGCCTAGTAGATTTTTGCGTAGCTGTTCATCAAAAAGAAGGAGATGAAAGAACATCAGAGCATAAGATAATCGAGAATAGAGAAAAAATGAGAAAAATTATTGATTTTCCTTGGAGGGTTTATTTATTAAAAGATGGGCAAGCCATTAAAGTTGATGGAGACAAAGTTGAGCATATTGGTCCTGGCGAAAAAAGAGTCGTTTAGTGAAGTCTTTTCCATAGCTCACTCCACTATTCACTGGAATGACAGAGGGGGTTCATTGTGTGTTTATTGTACCCAAAAGTATTCAGAACTTTCTTTGTGATATAATTTAAAAATGGAAAATATAGAAAAACCAAATCAACTAGAATTAAAGGAAAAAGCGGATATTTCTCTATCGAAGGCAAAAGAGACTATTCTCAAATCTATCCCTATTGAGGAGCTAGTGTCTATTTATGTAAAAGGAAGCTACGTTCAAGACGAGCTACAGCTAGATAGTGATGTTGATGTTGTTGTTATTTTGAAAAGTGATGAGTACCTTCCTTCGGTATACGAACTAACCGAAAAATTTGGAGATACTACAAAGCCACCATTTCAGATTGTCGCTTACACGCTAGAAGAATTACAAACAGGAAGATGGTCCTCAAATAGAACTAAAAATCCAACAACTATCAGTGCCTTCGTGAAGCACTTAGACCAACTTCCACTTTTGTATGGTTCAAAACCAGAAGGACATTTATTCACCCGTACAGACATCAAAGATTTAACGGCTCTTATGTCAGCTTTTGAAAAGAGTTTTCTGCCAGATTTTGAAAAAGGAACTTTCAAGTTCAATGAAATCGTAAAGCAGGTTATGTGGCTCACCGAACGTGAACAGCGAGCAAAAGGGATTGTGCCAGATTATTCTTGGCAGAAACTTGCAAACTCGATTGAGGATGAAAACCACATCATACATTCAGCTCTTAAGTTGAGGAAACAAAAGGAGATATCAAAAGAAGAACAAGATGTATTTATGGAAAGGTTGAAAAATTACCTTGAAGGTCTTAAAGACGAATACCTGAATACTAAAAAGATATAGGTTTATGTTGTTATAAGCTCAAGCGTTTGGATTGCAGATAAGATATAATCCCTCTGTTTAGTGAGTTCTGAAAGCCACGCAATGGGTTCTGCTCTATGCAGAGCTAGAAAAGTGTTATTTTGACGCGAAACGTGCGTCGCATTTGTCGGCGGGATCTGTGAGACCCGAACTTTATAGCTATAAATTTACAATAAATGGCCTAAAATATGAATTATATTAGGGCTATGCTTTTTAAATTTGGATACAGCTTGATTAATCTTATGTAATCTTATATAATCTTATATATCTAATACATAAGATTATGAAAAATAATATCTACCAAAAATTTAATAAAAGGATAGCTACTCTCCCTGAAGAGATACGTGCCATTATAGCAAATATTGATTTATTTAAAAGTAAATGGATTTCCGGTGCCAATTTAGGAACCCAAACATTAAACAAACTTAAGAAATCCGTGTTGATAACTTCAACTGGTGCTTCTACCCGTATTGAAGGCTCTGAATTGACTGATGAGGATGTTGAAAGACTTATGAGAGGACTTTCAATGCAAAAGATGAAAGATAGGGATAAACAGGAAGTACAAGGATATTATGAAATACTTACAAATGTTTTTGAATCATATAGAACCATTCCATTTTCAGAAAGTACTATTAAATTTTTCCATCGGGAACTTTTAAAATATACTGAAAAAGACGAACTACATAGAGGAAATTACAAAAGTGAAGAAAATAAGGTTGCTATGGTTAATTCTAGTGGCGAGGTGACTCAAATACTTTTTGATACCACAGCTGCGTGGCTAGTGCCCAAAGAAATGCAGGAACTTGTGGAGTGGACGCAAGAGGCTTTTCTTGAAAAAAAATATCATCCGTTACTAATCATCGGTAACTTTATCGTTGAGTTTTTGCTCATACACCCATTCACCGATGGGAATGGTAGATTATCACGAATTATTTCAAACCTTTTACTTCTACAGCATGGATATGAGTATATGCCATACATATCTCAAGAAAAATTAATTGAAGATAACAAGCCAGAATATTATGTTTCATTAAGACAAAGTCAGAAAACCTTTCGAACAGAAAAAGAAAATATTGTTCCGTGGCTTTCATTCTTTTTCAAAATACTTCTTGAACAATCAAGACAAGCTATTTTATTAATTTCAAAAGAAGAAGTCAATAAACTTCTTTCGCCACAACAAGAAATTGTATGGAATTTTATTTCAAATGCAAAGGGTGAAACTACCCCAATTGAGATTTTTACAGCTACAAATATTCCACGACCAACGATAAATCAGGCTCTAAGTAAGTTACTTAAACTTAAATGGATTGAAAAAATTGGACTTGGACGAGCAACAAGATATAAAGTTAAATAAGCCTTTATGTTTGATCAAGATAAATTAGAACTGTATAAATCTATCTTCAGAGGTCGTGATGATGTGTATCCAAGAAGATGGGAAAAGGAAGGAAAAAGTGGTTGGAGCCCAGCATATTCTTTTGATTGGAATGAGTTCAATGCTCATAGGGCTACTGGTGGAACTATAAAAAACTTTGAAAACAAGAAGTTACTACCACTTGCAGACATTGTTTTAAGTAATCACTTAAACGGTAAAGAAACAATTGGTATTTATCCGATACTACCTGATAATACTTCGTATTTTATTGTAGCTGATTTTGATGAGGCTGATTGGAAGGCTGATAGTCAAAAATTTATTACAGAATGCGCAAAAGTTAACTTGAAAGCCTACACCGAAATATCCAGATCTGGAAATGGGGCACATGTGTGGATATTTTTTGCAGATGCATACCCATGCTGGAAATCACGAGTAATAACCCTTGAACTAATTCGTAAAACTTTTCACTATTCAGAATTTAGTAAAGAAATAAGTTTTGATAGACTATTCCCAAATCAAGACACAATTACTGATGGTGGATTTGGAAACCTAATAGCTCTCCCGTTGCAGGGTGAGCGAGTTAATCATGGAACATCAGTTTTTTGTGACAGCACTAACTTTATTCCACATCAAGATCAATGGGAATTTCTACAGGCTATACATAAACATACATCTGCAGAACTAGATTCTGCATACAATGTGGTTATAGGAGAAAACTCGCGCATAGAAGAAATTGATACGAGTAATTCTAAAGTACATATTATTTTAGATGGCTCTATTCATATCAGAAAGAACGAACTTAATTCCAAGGTAACTGCGTTTATAAAAGAAGGATTAAATATATTCAATAAGGAATACGCTGTTAAGAAAAGACTTGGTAAATCTATATTTAGTACAGAGAGATATTTCAATCTAATACAAGATATAGGAGATGTAGTTACGCTCCCACGAGGATTTTTAGAAAAGTTAATTGAATATTTAAGTAATGAAAGAATAGGATATAAAGTCAAAGAAAATTATACAGAGCATGAAAAAATTAAATTCAATAGTTCCATTGCTCTTCGTCCCGAACAAGAAAAAGTACTAACTGAAATTAAAGACAGAACGAATGGCATAATTATTGCTCCGCCAGGGAGTGGAAAAACAATTATTGCATTACAACTTATTGCGGAACTCGGACTCCCAGCACTAATACTAGTAAATCGTAATCAACTGCTTTCACAGTGGATTGAAAGAACTGAACAATTTCTTGGAATTCCAAAGGTGCAGATTGGTGTCATTTCTGGAGTAAAGAAAAAAATTGGTAAACAAATAACTATTGCAACTTTACAAACGTTGGCAAGATATAAGGATATTAAAGAAATTTTAGATTCTTTCGGTGTCATTATAATCGATGAATGCCATC
The DNA here is from genome assembly GCA_037138095.1 of bacterium. Classification (GTDB taxonomy): domain Bacteria; phylum Patescibacteriota; class Minisyncoccia; order Phycocordibacterales; family CAIZIN01; genus CAIZIN01. The sequence goes on along the minus strand of JBAXIZ010000001.1, from coordinate 8,478 downwards.
ACATTCCCGCAAAAACATACCGCGAAATTATAACTTCATTTAAGAGTAAATATTGCTATGGACTAACAGCAACACACGAACGAAAATTTGGGCAAGAAGCGGTTACTGAATTATGTATCGGGCAAGTAATAGCTGAGATAGAAAATGATTCAGTGACACAAGACAAAACTTTTGATGTTCAAATTATCAAATCAAGTATTGAGCTACCTTTTCGGTATAAAAATGACCATTATGAAATACTTGCAAAGACAATCTCGTATGATACTTCACGAAACAAACTTATCCTTGATGCCGTATTACCACACCTAAATAAGAATCATAAAATACTTATACTCACTGAGCGTAAGGAGCATATTGAGGTTTTGACATTAAATCTACGAAATCAAACAGAAATACTGACCATTTCAGGAGATGATTCACCTAGACAAAGAAAGCTAAAACATGCACAGATAAAATCTGGTAATTTCAAAGTACTTATTGCCACAGGGCAACTACTCGGTGAGGGTTTTGATATGGAAGGATTCGATGTACTTGTCCTATCATTTCCGATTGCATTCGAGGGTAAGCTCAAACAGTATATTGGCAGACTTCGCGGGACAGGCACAAAATACGTTATTGATATTCGAGACCCTCATGTAGATTTTCTTGAACGACAGTTTAAGAAGAGAAAGAAACTTTACGATATGTTAGTAAATAAAATATTGTAATTTACTAACAAATTATAACCTATTAAAAAACTCAGAAACAAGTAGGTTCGAGTCTCTGTCCCATCAGCTCTATGCAGAGCTAAAAAAGCATTATTTTGACGCGACACGTGCGTCGCATTTGTCGGCGGGCCCACGAGGACTCGAACCTCGAACTGCGGTTTTGGAAACCGATGTTTTACCATTGAAACTATAGGCCCATATGAAGGCTATCTTATCATTTTTTTAAAAATAGTCTAATTACTTTTTCCGCCTCCCCAAGCTTCCATGGCTCCAACCAAACAATATTTTTATTCCTTTTAAACCAAGTCATTTGTCGCTTGGCATACTGACAAGTTTTTGTATGTAAAGTTTCGATCATTTCTTCTTTAGTGAGTTTGCCTTGCAGGAATAGGGAAATGTATCGGTATTCAAGGCCGAGTGAATACATTCGTTTCCAAGACACACCACTTTCGTGCAGATTTTCAATTTCCTTAATCATTCCTTTTTTAATACGAGAAATGATTCTAGAATAAATTCTTTCTCTCAATACTTCCTTTGGCCATTTGATTCCAATACAAATGCTATCGTAAACAATAGCATTTTTTGTTGGAGGGACTTTGCCGAGAGCTGTGGCGACTTCAATAGCTCGAACAAGTCGAACTTTGTTTTTTGTATCAACATTTTCAGCTCTTTCCGGATCAAGTTTTTTAAGCATTTTAAGCAATTGTTCTATTCCTAAATCTTGAATCTTGAATCTTAAATCTTTATTCGGTGAAACACTTGGGAACTCGGTTCCCAAAACAACAGCATCAATATAAAAGCCAGTACCTCCACAAATTATTGGAATTTTTTTTCTTTTCAAAATATCTTTTATTGCTTTCTCTGCAAGTTTTTTATATTCCGCCACAGTAAAAACTTTTTTAGGAGAACAAACATCGAGCAAGTGATGTGTGACACCCTTCATTTCTTTCTTTGTTATTTTTCCTGTTCCCAAATCCATTCCTTTATATACCTGTCGTGAGTCAGCAGAAATAACCTCGCCTAAAACTTCACTTCGTGAAGTTCGGCCGACCATACCTTTGGTATGGTTTAGGCCTCCTATTTTTTTAGCGAGTTCTACTGCTAGGTCACTTTTACCTGAAGCTGTAGGCCCAAGGATAACTATGAGTTTTCGGAGTTTCATAACAAGAGCTTATGATAAAAAGGGAAGTAAGGCAAGAAAAAAAGGACATGAGTCCTTTTATTGTGCGCAGCTAAAGCGATATTGTGTCGCCTGTACTTTTCCTTTATGTTCTTTTCTGTGGAGTCTTTCTGTGAACTCTTTGGGTGTGATGTCTGGTTTTGTGACTATTGGGATCATGGGTAGCGCTCTGAGTTGTTCGATTGTTGCCCATTTGTATTTAATGCGTCCTTTTGACATAAATTTCCTTTCCGGAATTACTTTAGCATTTTGGGTGGGAAAATCAAATGTATAAAAATATGTTTATCTGTTTAATATTTAGTTAGTTTGATTGTTTTAATAAAGTTATTTATATCCTTACTTACTCTAATTGTATATTTGTTATTTTTAGTTTTTTCTATAATTTGTTTGTGCGGGTTATATCCTAAAAACTCGATCATTTCATAAATCTTTCTTGCTAAAGATGGTATATGACTAACAAAATTTACTGTTAGATATTTTCTGTCCTTATATATGGACCCATCTGTTTGAAAGAGACCTTGCAGACAGTTTTTTGAATATTCTTTATTTTTTATTATCCAATCTGGAACTGATATTTTTTGATTAATTTTAGAACCACCCTTTGCCTTCCATCCTAGTATTTTTTCCCAATCATTAGAATAACAACTTACATCAATTGCATTTTTTTGTTTTCTAAATACTAAAGCTACACTATTGTTTGGTGCAATAGCTTTGATTGATTTTGATATCTTATTAATTAATTTTGGGTACTTCACATCACAAGTTACTCTTAATCTAACAGCTCTACCATTTGGGTTTGATAGATTTCCGTCGCCGATTGCTATACCTATTATATAAGACAGTAACTTTTTGTTAGAAACATCCAACATGTGCCGGAGGAGGGACTCGAACCCTCAAGCCTTACGACGACCGATTTTGAGTCGATTGCGGTTACCAATTTCGCCACCCCGGCATACCAAGGAAATATAGCAAAAAATGGTCTTTTATACAAGAATTATTATTTAACATTGATTGATTTACCTGTAATTTTTTCGTATAATACAAACACTTATGGCACAATTTTACGAGAATTCAATTTTTTGGGTAGAGGTTGAAAAAATAAAACCAAACCCTTATCAACCCCGCAAGGAATTCGACGAAGGAGCACTTCGTGATCTTTCCGAATCTATTCGTATGTACGGCATACTTCAGCCTCTTGTTGTTACTCGTGCTGAGATATTTGAAGAAGACGGCAGTATGCGTGTGGAGTATGAGCTTGTCTCTGGAGAACGAAGACTTCGTGCTTCAAAGCTTGCTGGACTTCGTGAGGTTCCCGCTATCATTCGTACAGGCACAGATGATGCCCGTATAAAGCTCGAGCTTGCCATCATTGAAAACCTTCAGCGTGAAGACCTTAATGTTGTTGACCGTGCACGCGCTTTCGATCAGCTAGCAAATCAATTTAATTTAAAACATACTCAAATCGCAGAAAAGGTGGGTAAGAGTCGCGAGTATGTTTCAAACACTTTGCGAGTACTTTTGCTTCCCGATGATATTTTGGACGCGGTCACATCTGGGAAAATTTCCGAAGGACACACAAGACCACTTCTTATGCTCAAAGAACGTCCAGAAGAACAAAATACTTTGTTTAAAGAAATTATGTTTAAAAAGTTTTCTGTGCGTGAGACAGAGCGTATGGCTCGAAGAATTGCCTTTGACAAAATTCGTCGGCTTGAAACAATGCATGACCCAGAACTTTTTGAACTTGAAGAAAAATTTACAGAATCTTTAGGTACTAGGGTGCATATTGAGAAAAGGGAAGTTGGGGGTAAGATTGTGATTGATTTCTTTTCACCGCAAGACTTACAAAGTATTTTGGATTTAATTGAAAAAAATAAATTAGAAATTGGTGGAGGACTTCCAGAACAAGTTGAAAAAGATCTTGCTGAAAAAGTTGGCAAAATAATTGATGGTGAAGGGGCTCGAACAGAAGAAGAGAAGTCGATTGATGATAGTTCATCTACTGATATAAAAGAGGATGAGGATATATATTCGATAAAGAATTTTTCGCTCTAGCGAGCAGATTTAAGATTCAAGATTTATGATTTAAGAATAGTTGGAATTTCTGGATCCCAGATAATCCTCTCGGGTCGGATTTCTGGGATGACACAAAACATAGTCGCGAGTACGCTCGTTGTTTTGTGTCACTTTATCCTCGGATTTATCTTTTCCTTTGGATTTTTTCCTAGTGCATCTTTTATGTGTTTTTTTGCCATTGAAGTTTTTGCAATAGCTAGCCATTTTGATGATGGTTTAGAATTTTTGTTTGTTTGCACATCCACGATATCTCCATTTTGAAGTTTTTTATCTAAAGAAACCATTTTTCCGCCAATTTTTGCAGAGGATAAGTGGTCGCCAACATCAGAGTGTATTGCGTATGCGAAATCTATTGGAGTTGAATCAATGGGCAAGTCTACCACATCTCCTTTTGGTGTGAACACGAAAAGTCGTCTTTGGAAAAAGTCGGCGCTCATATTTTGTTTGAATTCTTCTTGTCCAGCGCCGGATTGTAGATCCACCATATCTTTGAGCCAGTTTGGTATCTCTTTTGCTTGAATTTCTTTATCACCATTTTCTTCAAGCTTTGCCATCGATGGCAAAAGATTTTTTATCCATAGCAAGTTTTTATTTTCAATACTTCCTTTTGTTGGGTTTTTATAAATTGCGTGAGAAGCAATACCATATTCAGATTCTCTATGTATTTCTGGTGTGCGGATTTGTATTTCTACAATAGATTTATCTCCAGTAAAAATTGTAGTATGTAGGCTTCTATATCCGTTTGGTTTTGGAAAGGCAATATAGTCTTTTATACGCCCAGGGAGTGGTCGCCATGTGCTGTGAATGATCCCAAGGGCAGTGTAGCAGTCACTGATAGTTGGCACATACACACGAAGGGCGAGTATGTCATAAATATTTTCAGGGTCATAATCTTTTCGTTCAAGCTTTCTATAAAAACTATGTAAATGTTTTATTCTGTAATCTGTCTTTGCTGTGGTGAAGCCAGCCATAAAAAGTGCTTTTTGTACGGACTTTCTAAACTTCTCTAATTTTTCAAGAGCTTCTTTGTTTTTTTGCTTCACCATTTTCATGGCTTCGTTATAATGTTCCGGCTCAATATATTTGAAAGATAAGTCTTCTAGTTCTCGAGAAATTTTTCGAATACCAAGTCTGTATGCAAGCTGTACATATATTTTCATTGTTTCATTGGCAATACGGAGTTGTTTGTGTTTCGGTACGAATTCAAGAGTTCTCATATTGTGAAGGCGGTCGCAGAGCTTAATGATGAGTACGCGAATATCTTGTGACATTGCCACAAAAAGTTTTCGTAAAGATTCTATATATCTGTCGCTTCCTTGATAGCGGAGTTTTCCAAGTTTGGTTACTCCTTCGATAAGGAATAAAATTTCTGCTCCAAACTCTTTTTTAATATCTTCCGCTGTTACATTTGTATCTTCAATAACATCGTGGAGGAGTCCTGCGGATATGGTGCTTGGGCCAGCTTGTAATTCAGCAAGAATTTTTGCTGTTTCAAATGGGTGAATAAAATATGGGTCACCCGAGTAGCGGGCATATCCTTCGTGGGATTTTTTTGCAAAATTGTAGGCGTGGGTAATGAGTTCGATGTCTGTCTCAGAAGGATCGTCGAGAAGTTTTATTATATCTTTTACATTTGGTTCAGATGCCATATTTTTTGGGTATATTAGTAGCTTATATGAAAAGAGAAGGGGATGCAATGTTTGTGTTTGCAAAATTTTTCTCGGTAGTCGCTCAGTATTACTTTTCCCGACCATTCGTCGCCCAGCGTTTCATTACATGAACTGTCCACTCATTGGATATTTATTTCGCAAGCTTATAAATATCTCAATGAGTCTTGCACTCAGGTACTCACCTGAGCTCACCTCATTTCGGCTTCGGCACAAACTTTTTGATTACAAAAAGACCATGCTTTGTGCCTGCAGATGCTCGGGAAAAGTAATACTTTCACTCCAAATGCAAAATTCAAAACTTCCACGCTCAATGATTTTGTAAAAGAATTCGTAAAGCATAATAAAACTTCTTTTTATGGCTAAAACTTTTTGAATACAAAATGTTCGCCCGAACAAATTTATAATTAAATTTGTTTTAGGGGGTGGGTGGTGGAGGACAGTTTTTCATGATTATATGAAAAACTGACTGTATAATTTGCTCCGCTAAAAAAGCCCGGAGTACAGGCTTTTTTGGCGGAGCGGAATGTAAATCCTTGCAATTATATAAATACTGTGATATAATATGTGAGTAACCTGTTCCCTCAAAATGTTGAAATTCTCGGTAGGATTTTAGTGTTTTGAAGCAAAAAAGAAAGAAATTATGAAACTTAATAAGCTAATGATTGTTTCAATCTGGATCGCCGCCCTGTTTATTGGAGCCTACAGTCAAGATCGTTATTTCAATTTTGTCACCCCAGTGAAATCGGGGATGCCCAAAACTGAAATTCCTACAGTCGGCTCGGTCCTTCATATGGAAGCAGTGTTTGGTGATGGCACCTTTGTTGCCTTACATGCAGGGACTCGGCTTTTTTACAAAGTACCTCCTGCGGTCATCAAAACAAAGATTGCCCTCGAAGCCGGTAAATCATACGAGGTTGTGGATCAAAAAATCCAGAACGGTGGTCATCAAACCATTCTGTCTCCTATTGTGAAATAATCTCTTAACCCCAAAAAGGTCGCATCCACTCGTGGACGCGACCTTTTTTTCTTGCATTGTGTTATTCCCGCGAAGGCGGGAATCCAGTCTGCAGAATTAAATCCGTGGATTCCCGCCTTCGCGGAAATGACAGAGGGGGTGGTTATTTTTTCTTCTGAAACCCTCTCTTCTTTTTTTCTTGAGCGAGGAGTTCTAGTGCCCGAGGTAATTCGATTGTATAAACATCATCTGGTATTTTTATTGATCGAAAATTTCCATCATGTGATACGTATGGGCCGAAACGTCCATTGTTTGCATTTACAACTTTCCCAGTTTCTGGATGGAGCCCTAGTGTTCGCGGAACAGAAAGATAAAGCATGGCATCTGCTACTGTAACTGAAAACAAATCTTTTCCTTTTGGAATGCTTCCCATTTTTGGTTTAGCAGCCTTTGCTTTGACTATTTTTTCCTCATTGGCATTTACATCCTCTGTCTTTTTGCCTTTTGACTTTTTACTTGCACGTTTGACTTTTGACTTTTGAATTTTGATTTGCTCTCCCAACTGTACATACGGTCCATACTTTCCAACTTTTACAAAAATATTTTCTCCTGTTTCTGGATGTACGCCGATTGGTTCATCTTTTTTAATTTCTGTACCATCCATCATAAGCGCGCCATCACATTCTGGATATGTAGAACATGAAAGAAACTTTCCTCCTCGCCCAAGTTTAATAATCATAGAGCTTCCACATTTTGGACATTTATATTTTGAATCTGCGTCACCGAGGGTTGTTACCTTATCAGATTTTTCTTGCTCTTTAATATCTTTCAGAAATGGGCCATAAAAATCTTTCAAAACTTTTATATATGAAAGTTTTCCTAAAGCTATCTCATCGAGTTCGTCTTCCATCTCGGCTGTGAATTCATCACTAATATATTTTGCAAAATTTGCCTCCACATATGTACTCACCACTTCTCCTGTATCTGTGGGTTTTAATGCACTTCCAAGTTTCTCAACATATTCTCTGTCGAGAATTGTTTTGATTGTACTTGCATATGTTGAAGGTCGGCCAATGCCTCTTTTTTCAAGTTCTTTCACAAGCCCTGCTTCACTGTAGCGTGGAGGCGGTTGAGTTTGTTTAGCTTCTGCGTTTATAGAAAGTAAGTCGAGTTCTTCACCGACATTTACTTTTGGAAGCTCCACATCATCACCTTTTGCTTGTGGGTCGGCAATAAGCCAGCCGGGGAAAAGTGTGCGTGAACCATTTGCCGAAAAAGCGGGGATTGTGGCTCCGTGAATATTTGCAACTATTTTTGTACGCAAAATATCTGCGTCAGTCATTTGTGAAGCGAGAGCTCTCTGCCAAATAAGTTTATAAAGTTTTTTCTCATCTTCATTTGCTCCTGCACTTTCTTTTTCAATATGTGTTGGGCGAACAGCTTCGTGGGCCTCTTGAGCGTTTTTGCTTTTTGTTGAAAATGTTCGTGTTTCTAAATTTTCTTTACCATAATTTTTTACAATATATTCTGAAATATGTTCAATTGATTTTACACTCAACGTTACACTGTCGGTACGCATATATGTAATATGTCCTGCTTCATAAAGTTTCTGGGCAAGTCCCATTGTGCGTGAAGGTGTGAAGCCTAGGCGTGAGCTGGCTGTTTGCTGAAGTGTCGAAGTTGTGAAAGGTGGTTTTGGTGTACGCTTTACTTTTGTTTCCTTTATATCAACAACATTCCATTTATTTTTTTCTGCTTCAGCTAAAATTCTATCAACTTCTTTTTTATCACGAGGCTCCTCTTCGCAGACTAGATTGAGTTTGGTTTCTTTACTTGCTCCGTTAAATTGACTTCCAGATTTAACGGGGTGAATTTTGAATTCTCCAGAAA